>NZ_JBFEGH010000017.1:0-71692 GCF_047228925.1 Terribacillus jepli
AAAGTGTTGATGCTTTGTGCTCGTTAGAGCTGACGTTGATCTTAATGATCATGTCGTTTAGTTCGTAATTGGTTGTTTTGTTCAGTTTTCAAAGATCAATTTCGTTCCATCGCTCATTTGGCGACTAGAACATCATATCATGTTTTAACTTATGTTGTCAACATGTTTTTTCTTTCTTTATCGTCAGCCGTTGTTCCTCGTTGGCGACGCATATAAATATAACACGCTAACAAATCGCCGTCAACAGTTTTTTTATAAAAATTCAATTCCATTACAATATACTGCTCACAGCTAGCTTAGCACATATAATCCTCCCATACCGTATCAAACTCGATATTTTTGAAAGAGGACAGTTTATATCGCATCAGCAACTGCCCCCGTATATCTTATCATAATTCTTTGATTCGGTATTCCCGATGGTATATTGCTTTGCCTTTTGTTTCCGTCAGCACCGCTTCAATGATCTCCTTTTCCTCTAAGTAATTGAGGAGAGCACTCAGATGCGCTGCATAGGCTTCCACTTCTGGTCTATTCTTCAATTCCCCGAAGGTCCATGCCTCTTTCTTCACACGCATGACACGCAGCAGATGCTCTGCGGCCGAGTGGGACCTGGCATTGATGGCGACATTGACGGCAAGTAGCATGAGTTGCACCCGCTGATCTGTTTCTTCCTTACTCTGGATGAATTCTTCACAAAGCTTATATACTTCCGAATCTATTCTACGCACCTGATTCCAAACGGTGACTTCCGGGTGGTGTCCTTTTTCGATAATGGACAGTCGAGCCAGATAGTGCAGGCATCGAACCATTCGCGTATATGCATCAAGATACTGCCCGCTGTCATGAAGATCCTTTGTCTCGGCATAAGCACTGATTAATTTCGCAAATTCAATCGTCATTTTCAGCTTCCGCTTTTCATATGGAAAACCAGCCAGTTCTTTTTTAAGTTTGTCGATATATTCATTACGATCAAAAACAACTTTTCCTTCGAAGATCCATTCAACCGCCCGCCGATACGTACTAGTATCAATCCAATAATGAAGCAGCGACTCCTCTACGATATGCATCGCTGCTATTTTTCCTTCATAACTATAATGCTTCGTAAACCACGGCTCGGCTGCCTGTTTGACGATCACCAACAGAATCATATCGAAATTATCCGTGGTCGGGCTCACTGGTCTTGTCTTTTCCACTAAGATGATCCCCAATGTATTCGGCATACTAGCACGTTCTTGATAAATCGGACGAAGAATGTTCTCCAAGGCAATCCCTCCGCTATGTAATTCTATATATTTTAGTAGTTATTCAACACATTTCTCCAAAATCCTTTTTTACCTGACAAAAGAAAAGCCTTCATCACGAAGGTGACAAAGGCAATTTCTATCTATAGAAGAACTCCGCTCGAGGTTAATGCTTGGTTGTTTGCTGACATTCCGGGCACGTACCATACAATTCCATCCGATGGTGAGTTACATCGAAATTAGTTACCTGGGCAGCGAGCTTCTCTACTTCATAAAGACTTGGATAATGGAAATCGACAATCTTCCCACATGAATCACAAATCAAATGGTAGTGTTCATCTGTATCACAATCGAATCGGCTGGAGGAATCTCCATAAGTCAACTCCCGTACCAACCCGTTCTCACGGAACACACGAAGGTTGTTGTAGACCGTTGCTACGCTCATATTAGGAAACTTATCCTCTAGCGCTCGATATATATCATCAGCGGTAGGATGGATCTTGGAATTCAGCAAGAACTCAAGCACCGCATGACGCTGTGGTGTAATTCTGACGCCGGATTCTTTCAATCGCTCCACTGCTGCTTGTAATCTCTGTTCAGACACCGTCATGCACCTCGCTTTCACTTGTAAATAAAACATTTGTCTAAACGATGACTATTATTACATTATACTTCTTCTAAATTGTAAAGGGCTTTCCTTGATCTTGTCAATAAAAAACCCTGGTTTCCTTTAAATATCCGGGACAAGGGGAGTCTCTTCTGTCCCTTGAAGGTGATTGGCGTATCTTGCAGCCACGAAAAGATAATCCGACAAACGATTGATAAAAGGGAGTGTCTCTCCGCTTCTATCGACCTCTGACAACGCGACAATCAATCTTTCCGCACGCCGCACAATGGTACGTGCTTGATGCAAGGCAGCAGAGCTCGGGCAGCCTCCAGGCAAAATGAATTGTTTCAGCGGAGGCAGATTCCCTGACCAACGATCGATATCCGCCTCCAAACTGGATGTGTGCTTCGATTCCAGCTTCCATTGAACTCTTTTATCAGGTGGCGTTGCAAGTTCAGCCCCTGCATGAAAGAGCAGCGTCTGGACACGCTGCAGTGATTCACGTAAGGAATCGTTTTCGACAGTCAATAAACTGATTGCCGTCCCAATGGCCGCATTTGCTTCATCCAACGTACCATAAGCATCGACACGGGGATGATTTTTCGGTACCCGCGTTCCATAGATAAGTGAAGTTTCTCCTTTATCGCCTGTTTTTGTGTAAATCTTCATTAGTATCCTCTGTCCAAATCAATTTTATTTATATACTGCTTATCAGCTGCTTCATCTGTATATACCGCTAGATTCTTTTCGAAAATATCCATTGCCCGTTCATTATAATGAGGGGATTTACCTGCCATATGCGGGGTCAGCACAACACGTTCATGATCCCAGAACGGATGATCCTCCGGAAGCGGCTCTTCTTCGAAAACATCCAGCACAGCAGCCTTTATCTTCTCTTTGTTCAATGCATCCAGCAGTACATCCGTCGCTACCGCATCTCCACGCCCCATATTAAGGAAGACCGCATGCTTTGGCATAAGGTCGAAGTGATTTTCTTTATAAAAATACTTCGTTTCATTCGTACTTGGCAGAATGGAAATCAAATAATCTGCATGCGGAAGTACTGTTTCGATATCTTTTTGCTTATATACTTCATCAAAATGGTCTTTCGGTGACCCACTGCGACTCACGCCGATTGTATGCATGCGGAAGGCTTTTCCTAGACGAGCCACTTCTTGACCGATGGCACCAGCACCGACGACCACAAGTTTTTTCGCTGTGATTTCATCTATCATCAGATTCTTATCCCATACATGTTCCTCCTGTTTCTTCAGGAAAGCACGCTCGTTGCGGGCAACAGCCAGGATGGACGAAATCGCATATTCCGCCATTTGGATGCGATGGATACCGTTGGCGTTTGTCAGCATAATGCCTTTTTCCGCCATCACATCAAGCGGCAGGTTATCGACACCGGCAGAAATGACCATGATCCATTTCAGCTTATCCGCTTTTTGTAGTGATGCCTCATCCGCTCCTCTTCCGCCAGTCACCAAAATTTCCGCTTCCTTGATGAGTTCTTCCGTCTCTTCCTTTGAGGAACTGAAGTGGAAAGTAATACCTGGATAAGAACTTTCAAACTGCTGTTTCATTTGCTGATCTAATTTCACCGCTACAAGAACTTGCATCTGTCTTCCCCTCCAAAAGTGTATGTATTTGTTTTCTCTCTTTACTATACCCCTTTTGCAGTGGGCACGAAAAGCGACATCCTCCATAAAAAAAGGCTCAGACACTGAATGTCTGAGCCAATATCATGTAGGGGAGGTTTCATGCTGTACTATATGCCAGCAATTACTCCCCTGTATATGCGCTTGTCACGGATTGAGCCCTTTCAGTTCATCCAGCAAAAATATTCCATCCATCCGGATAAGTACATCATCGAAATAAATCTCTTCCGCAGCCGTATTCCGGGCAATGAATGAGTAATGGACGGAAGAGCTGTTGCCATTTTAGGTCTCATATAAGAATCCCCTGGCGTAAAATGCAGTCTCCCAGCGATTTTCTCATCATACAGAATATTTACCATCGGCTCTTTGATCTTATTATTGCAGGTTTTCCCGGATGAACTCCAGTGCTTCTTCGGTATGCCCGTCCACTTTCACCTTACGGAATTCTTTTTGGAGGTTTCCTTCTTTATCGATGATAAAAGTAGAGCGTTCGATTCCATAATACTCTTTGCCGAAATTCTTTTTCAGCTTCCAGCATTCGTAGTCTTCCGCTACGGCATGATCTACGTCTGCAAGCAAAAGGAAAGGCAAATCGAATTTATTGATGAATTTTTCATGGCTTTCGATCGGGTCTGGGCTGACACCGATGATGACTGCATTCAAGTCAGTGAATTTATCATGATTATCCCGGAAGCTGCACGCTTCTGTCGTACAGCCTGGTGTATTATCTTTTGGATAGAAATAAAGTACGATGTTTTTCCCTTTGAAGTCATGCAGCGAAACGATATCTCCGTTTGTCGCTGGCAAGGTGAAACTTGGTGCTGCTTTGCCGATTTCTGTTGTCATAAAAAGGCCTCCTCGGGTTTGTGATATGTCCTAGCGTATCCGATTTAAGCTAGAAGCACAACTAATCTCCTTCACCATTCATTTTCTGCCTTACGACTGTGTGCTGCCATACTTTCAAAACCAGTCCTGATGGCAGCAAATATCCGATCAAGGCCTCGATCAAGGCAAGGAAACGACCGACACCTACAGGCAGGATATCGCCGTAGCCAACAGTGAGTAACGTAACGCCGCTGAAATAGATAGAGTGCAGCAAGGAACCTGCAAGTGAAGAATCGATCAAGTCACCGCCTTCTGCCAGTACGATGCCCTCGATTGACAGGATGAAATAAATCAGGCCAAAAGCGAGCATGACACTCACATATAGAAATAACAAAGACAAAAACAAATCGACGGAAAATATCGAGGAGGATTTCACCTCGTGTTTAAAAAAGGAATACATACAGCCGATCAAGGCAATGAATATCACAATCACCAATACAAACACCATGTCCATCCCTCCGGTCCATCTGCAAAAGCCAGGAACTATAGGATAAGCAATGAATCCCTCCATGGGAGACACCCACTCCGGGCTCCCTTTCTTATCCTTACGCTCCTAAACTGCTTTCTCCGCTTTTCTAATTAGTTTACGAGCGGCATGTCCCGACTATGTGCCCCAAGGCGCTTTTTTCGATGGTCCAAGGCGCATATGCTATACTGTATAAGAGAATGATACGGAGGTTCACCTATATGAATAAGACTAAATCAGAACAGTTACATAAAGAAGCACAGGAGCATATCGTCGGTGGTGTGAATTCACCATCCCGTTCGTTCAAAGCAGTCGGCGGCGGTTCTCCGATTTATATGGAAAAAGCACAAGGAGCTTATTTCTGGGATGTAGATGGCAATAAGTACATCGACTATCTGGCTGCATACGGCCCGATCATCACTGGTCATGCGCATCCGCATATTACAGAAGCCATCACCAAAGCCGCCCAAAACGGTGTGTTGTACGGAACACCGACGCGTCTGGAGAACCAATTCGCGCAAATGCTGAAAGAAGCAATCCCTTCCTTGCATAAAGTCCGCTTCACAAACTCTGGTACGGAAGCGGTCATGACAACCATCCGGGTCGCTCGCGCCTATACCGGACGCAATAAACTGATCAAATTTGCCGGCTGCTATCATGGTCATTCCGATCCAGTGCTCGTGGAAGCAGGATCAGGTCCATCCACTTTGGGGACACCTGACTCTGCCGGTGTACCTGCTTCGATTGCTGCAGATATGATCACTGTCCCATTCAATGATCCAGAAGCATTACACGACGCTCTGGAAAAATGGGGCGACCAGATCGCCGGTATCCTAGTCGAACCGATTGTCGGCAACTTCGGTATCGTGACTCCTGAGCCTGGATTCCTGGAAAAAGTGAATGAGTACGCACATGCGAAAGGTGCCCTTGTCATCTATGATGAGGTCATCACAGCCTTCCGCTTCACATACGGCAGCTCGCAGCAGCTTCTCGGTGTTGAACCGGATTTGACAGCAATGGGTAAAATTATCGGCGGCGGTCTGCCAATCGGTGCATACGGCGGTAAAAAAGAGATCATGGATCAAGTAGCTCCGCTCGGACCTGCATATCAGGCTGGAACGATGGCTGGTAATCCAGCCTCCATGGCAGCGGGTATCGCTTGTCTGGAAGTACTGAAACAGCCTGGTGTGTATGAACGCTTTGAAGAACTTGGTGCAAAATTGGAAAATGGCATCATACAGCATGCAGCTGATGCAGGTGTGACGATCACTGTCAACCGTTTGAAAGGCGCGCTTGCGGTTTACTTCACCGATGAGAAAGTTACCAATTACGCACAAGCTTCCGCATCCGACGGTGAGAAATTCGCACAGTTCTTCCAGCTGATGCTGGCACAAGGAATCAATTTGGCTCCTTCCAAATACGAAGCATGGTTCATTACGACTGCCCATACAGGAGAAGATATCGACCGTACACTCGAAGCGGTAAAAACAAGCTTCGAACAAATGAAATAAGGGTATGCTAGAAGGCATCAGCACTTTCGCTGATGCCTTTTTTTGGTCTGAAATATTTCTTCAGTTAATACTTTATTATCTCAGGGCATTCGTGTAACATCATATAGAATAGTTTTTCAAGGAAAGAACGGAGGATCCAAGAAATGAAACTTGGTGCCAGAATGCTAAAAACTGGCGTGGCAATCACTCTTGCCTTATATGCAGCGACCTTACTTCACCTGACGCCGGTGTTCGCTGCCATCGGAGCTGCCTTCTCGATGCGGCAGTCCGTCTATCAATCCTATATCGGACTCATGGATCAAGTGAAAGGGAATATTGTCGGTCTGGTCGTTGCCGTTACGATGTACTATACATTCGGGACAGAACCAATCATCATCGGGGTTTCCGCCATCTTGACCATTGGTCTTTGTGTAAGCCTGAAAATACGGGAGAGTGTCATTGCAATCGTATCCCTAGTTTCTGTCATGGAGAATACAAGCGGTATGGATTTTCTACCATTCGCCCTGCTGCGGTTCTCGACATTGACATTAGGTATTTTATCTGCCTTCTTTGTGAACCTGGTTTTTCTTCCACCAAAATATGAGGTTGTATTATTGCAGAAAATCGATCAATTCAGCACTGAAATCCTACAGTGGCTGCGTGTCGCTACGCGTAACTGGTCCGACCAGCCAGCTCTGAAGGATGAGATTGCCAGGATCGAATCAGAAATCCAGAAAATAGACGATATCTATACCCGATTCACAGAAGAACGAACTTATACAAAAAAACAAAGGCTCGTGAAAGCCCGAAAACTCGTTGTCATCCGTCAGCTCATTACGACCTTGAAACAGTCCCATGGAATCCTTGAAGAAGTGTATGATCTTGGAGAAAAGATGTCAGAGCTTCCGACATGTTCAAGCGATAAATTCGTTGAAGAACTCGATAAAGCAATCATGTCGCATGAGAAACTTATTCTGAGCGCAATGGGACGTATCAAGCATCAGCAGGAAGAAAGCAATATCCGCGAAACACTGGATCCCGATATCCCGGCACTTGTCGACTTGCTGATCCATGTATTCGAAAACAAGGAAAACGAAGAGAAGATGCTCTTCCTTCCGCTCGCTTCCCGCCTGATGGAATATCACAGGGAACAGGATAGGCTGAAGCGTCTATTGAACAGTTACCTCAGATACCACAACGAAGACTCTACAGTGGTTATGCCAAAGGAATAAAGTACGTCACTTTTATCGAGTGATGTACTTTTTTTATATCCATTTAACGGAAATGGTAAAATGGAAACACAAAATTTATGGGGGTTTTCAGACTGAGGACAAATCACGAAATGATGGATTTAATAAAAAACGTAGCACGAAAAGACGAACAAATACGCGCGGTATATATGAATGGTTCCAAGACCAATCCACTAGTACCAAAAGATATCTTTCAGGATTATGACATTGTCTATGTAGTAACTGATCTGACTTCCTATCTCGATAACCCGCAATGGATCGATGTGTTTGGAGAACGGCTGATGATGCAGGAACCAGATAAACTGGATAAACTAAGAGGCCTAAATGTCGATACGAATAGTTATGGATACCTTATGCTTTTCCAGGATGGAAATCGACTTGATCTGCGTTTGCAGACGATTGAAGAAATGCAAAATACATATGAAGCAGACAGCCTTACTGTTCCGATTTTAGATAAAGACGGGATTCTCCCACTGATCCCTCCTGCTTCCGATAAAGACTATCACGTCCGCCAGCCGTCAGAAGCTGATTATTATGCCTGTACCAATAATTTCTGGTGGTGTTTGCAAAATGTCGCTAAAGGTATTTGGCGAAGGGAACTTCCATATGCAAAACAAATGTTCGAGCTAGTCATTCGCCCTTGCTTGGACCAAATGGCGAATTGGTGGATTGGCTGCAAGCATCAATTTCAAGTGAGTCCAGGAAAAATGGGTAAGTATTTCAAAAATTATCTGCCAGCTGATTATTGGCAGTTATACAAATCGACGTATTCTGATAGTGATCAGGAAGCATTTTGGAGAAGCATTTTTACAGCTTGTACATTATTCCGCCTGCTCGCATTGGATGTAGCATCACATTTTTCTTTTCCTTATGCAGATGAGGAAGAAAAAGCCATGCTTCTCTTCCTTCATACTGTAAAAGAATTACCCGCTGATGCAGCGGCAATTTTTTAATAAGGGACCACGGTTCAGGAAACCCATTACTTCGGGTTTCCTCCCTTCCTCTAAGCCATTCATTTGTCCCATTTATACCATTCCATTGCTTTCGCTTCTATTGTTTTAACAAGCTGTTCCTTTCCAAGAATATATGATGCAATATCATATGGATATCTTTCTGCCAATTTCTCCTTTAACTCTCCATAACATTGCTTTGCAACGGGATGACATCGTAAATAATCCCGAAAAGCTACATGCCGCTCTATTTCATGACTTCCAAGCTGATAAATATGGATGTGATGAGTACGATTATCCCCGCCTTTTTGAAAGTATCTTCTCCCTGGTATGCCATTCTCCCCTTTTGGATCATATCCAGCGTTCTTCATTTCATCATTAAAATCATCAACAATACGAATATCCTTAACAACGGGTAGGATGTCGATGATTGGTTTGGCTTTTAACTCCGGAACGGACGTACTGCCAATATGGTTGACATCTACAATCTCATTTCCAAAGATAGATTTTAGCTTTTTTGCTTCTTCTTCGAACAGAAGCTTCCACTTTTTATAGTCGGAAAACACTTCAACCTTCCTCAAAATGGATCCCCCTTTCTTCTCCGATGCTTACTCCCCTTTACGATTATAATAAAATTTCGCTTGTACATCACATCAACAAAAAAAGATAGATGAGCAGGTTTCCCTGTCCATCTATCCTTTTCCCGTAGTACTCAATGTGCCAGCATCCTCATCCAGATGCTGTATCTGATATAGATTGAAGTAATTGCCTTGGAGCGCCATCAAATCAACATGTGATCCTTGCTCTACTATCTGTCCGTCCTGTACGACGACGATTCTGTCTGCATGTGTGATTGTTGCCAGCCTGTGGGCAACAATGAATGTCGTCCGATCTGATGCCAGCTTCTCGAGCGCCTCCTGAATGAGATGTTCGCTTTCCAAATCGAGTGCCGATGTCGCTTCATCCAAAATAAGGATCGGCGGATTCTTGAGGAAGATACGGGCGATGGCAATCCGTTGCTTCTGGCCACCGGACAGCTTGACGCCGCGTTCTCCAACCAATGTTCTGTAGCCTTCCGGTAGATGCTCGATGAAGTCGTGTGCGTTGGCTGCTTTTGCAGCCGCCACTACTTCTTCATGCGTAGCCTCTGGCCTTCCAAGTTTGATGTTCATCTCGACTGATTCACTGAACAGGATATTATCCTGCAGCACCATTCCGATTTTATCCCGCAAAGAGCGTGATTGAACATCCCGGATATCGGTACCATCAATCATGATCCGGCCGCCTGTCACATCATAGAACCGCGGAATGAGGCTGACAATCGTCGATTTTCCACCGCCGCTCATCCCGACAAAAGCGATGGTCTCCCCTTGTTTTACATCGAGCGAGATATCCTTGAGCACAAGCCCTTCATCTTCGCCGTAACGAAACGAAACATTCTCGAAGGATACATGGCCATCGACTTTTGTGAGTTTCGCAGCTTCGGGTTTATCTTCGATATCATATTTCTCATCGATGAATTCGAATACCCTGTCCATGGAAGCAACCGCTTGTGTCAGTGTGGTGGAGGAGTTCACCAGTCGGCGGAGCGGACTGTATACGCGGTCCATGAAGCCGGCGAAAGCCACCATCGTACCTAATGTAAGATTCCCTTGGATAACTTCATACGCTGCATACGCAATGACAATCAAGGGTGCCAAGTCCGTGATCGTATTCGTTACGGCAAAGGTCTTGGCATTCCAGGTCGTATGCTCGATTGCACTATCGAGAAAATTACGGTTTTGTATATCAAACTGCTTTTGTTCATAATCCTCCAAAGCAAAACTTCGTGTGACGGGGATGCCTTGCACGCGTTCATGCAAATGCCCCTGTACTTCAGCCAAAGCTTGTGACCGCTTCCTCGTCAAACTGCGGAGTCGCTCATAGAAATACTTGATTGCCACACCATATACGGGAAACAGCACGATTGCCACCAGCGTCAGCGACACATCCATCGTAAACATGATACCAACGGCAATGATGATCGTGGCCAAGTCAAGCCATACATTCATCAAACCAGTCATGATGAAGTTCTTTGTCTGCTCAACATCATTGATCACACGGGAGATGATTTCCCCGGTTTTCGTCTGGGAATAATACCGAAGGCTCAGACGCTGGATATGATCGAACAACTGGTTCCGGATGTCATATAGCACCCGGTTACCCGTCCATTGCGCCAAGTATTGCCGATAATACTCCACTGGCGGTCTCAATATGAGAAAGACAATCAAGGAACCGCCAAGCAACCAGAACAAGCGCTGCACCTTGTCCGCTGTCGATGAATCCGCATTGACGACATGATCGACTACATACCCTAAAATCAACGGAATCAGTAAAGGTATGGCGAATTTTACTATACCGATTATAATCGTCAAGATAATTTTCCATTTGTACGGCTTTACAAAACGTAAATACCGTCTCGTACTGCTCAACACAATCACCTCTCTGTTGTGCACAACGATAAATCCCTGCCGGTACCGGCAAGGATTCATAGCTTATGTTATTTATCTGTAGGTTAGGAACAGCTCATACCATGTATCGATGAAATCAGGTGAGAACGGCCCTTTTCCTTGTCTGATCCAGCTGATCAGAACATCGACCTGATTCCATAGGATTTTCTCAATTTCAGGAGGATAATTCATCTGTCGCTTGTGTACATCGAATTCATCTTCATCCAAGAGCTTAAACGTCATATCCGGATATATCTTGATATCCAGATCATAATCGATATACTTCAATGCCTCTCCATCGTATACATACGGAGAACTGATATTGCAATAATAATAAATCCCATCCGTACGCAGCATACCGATAATGTTGAACCAGTGCTTCGCATGGAAATAAACAATGGCAGGTTCACGTGTAATCCACGTCCTCCCATCGCTTTCCGTGACCATCGTCCGGTCATTGGCACCGATCAGGATTTCTGCCGTACTCTTCAATACTGTGCTGCTTTCCCATACCCGATGGAGCTGGCCGTTATGTTTATAGCTGTGTATCTGAATTTTCGTTCCTGCCTCTGGGCCAGCCATGCGAATCTTCCTTCCTTTGTATTGTCCTATATGTAAGATCGTTTCTTTATATTATAAAGATATTTCAGACACAATGGAAATGAAAAACGCTGATCGCCGCCCTTGCATCGACAAAAGAGCCCCCCAGCGTGTGCTGAAGGGCTCCGTTGATACGAAAGTAACAATTCAGACGATGTCCGTCTTACTTGCGGGATTGTTGATTTTGCTGCTGAACTTGCTGTACATCTGTCTCAGAAGCAAATTCAGTTCCAAATGCTTGGCTGGAACCGCCTTTTGCTTTCTGACGAGACTGCTGGTTCTGCTGTTGAACCTGCTGTACGTCTGTTTCAGAAGCAAATTCAGTTCCAAACGCTTGGCTGGAACCGCCTTGACGTGACTTCTGGTTTTGTTGTTTAACGTTCTGTGCATCAGTACCAGATTGTGTCTTTTTGTTCATTGTTATCACCTCCGCCACATTACTTTCTCCTGAATGCGGCGTTGTTATCCAAAAAAGTTCAAAAAGCTGCTGGTTTATTCTGGTACATGGATTTGCTGCAGTATTTTCTGATGCGGCACAGGTAAGGGGTAGTCATTTATATCCGATAAGCTGACGAATCGGCCCTGTTCCGTTGCTGCATCCGCTGTTTTCGCATGCAGGACGATGATTTCCCATATGATATGGGAAAAAACATGACGGACAGGCTGCAGCGTTTCGCCAAGCTCGATTTGAATGCCATACTCCAGCTTGAACCAATACGCCAGCTGTTCCACAGAAACCTCTGTTGCATCAGCCATTGGAAATTGCCACAAATTCGCAAGCAGTCCTTCCTCCGGTCTTTTTTCAATAAGTACTTCGCCTTGTGCGTTCTCCACGATAACGGAAAGATATGGCATCGTCTTTTGTTTCTTGCCCTTGGACTTGATTGGCAGCTCTTCCTGGAGCCCTTGCTGAAATGCGGCACAATGCTCCTGTACCGGACATAACATACAAGCGGGTTTTTTTGGTGTACAAACTAGCGCTCCAAGTTCCATCAATCCTTGATTGAAAGAAGATGGATCCTCCCTCGAAATCAATTCTTCGACTGCCGCCTCAAAGATCTTCCTTGCTTTAGGCTTCGCAATATCTTCCGTAATCAACAGGATTCGGGATAATACCCTCATGACATTCCCATCGACTGCTGGCTGCGGAATACCGTAAGCGATACTGAGGATAGCACCCTTTGTGTAAGGCCCAATACCTTTTAGTTTACCCAACTCGTCCACATTGTCCGGTACCTTGCCGCCATAGGTCTGGTCCACCTCACGCACGGCTGTTTGAAGATTTCGCGCTCGGGAATAGTAACCTAAGCCTTCCCACGCCTTCAGGACGTCCTGTTCATCTGCTTCGGCCAATGCCTTGATTGTCGGAAAGCGTTCCATGAAACGATGAAAGTAAGGAATGACGGTATCCACCTTCGTCTGCTGGAGCATGATTTCCGAAACCCAAATCCGATACGGATCCCGGTTTTCACGCCACGGCAGTGAACGTTTTTCCTGCTGGAACCAATTAATCAAATCATTTTGAAATAAATCTATCGAAAAATGTTGAAACTTAACATGTAGATCGTCTAATTGCAAATTCACTCACGCTCCGTGTTACAATAATTAAAGTATTAGGTGGTTTGGTTTCATCAGAAGGAGGACATTAAGATGGACACTGGTACCCATATTGTCATGGGAATAGCCCTAGGTGGGCTTGCCACACTCGATCCTGCTGTTCACCAAGACCCTGTATTGTTCAATGCAGTACTTGCTGGCACGATTCTTGGTTCACAGGCACCCGACTTTGATACAGTACTGAAATTACGCAACAATGCTTCTTATTTACGAAACCACCGGGGAATCACGCATTCCATCCCCGCTGTCATATTGTGGGGATTGGCGATTTCCCTGCTGCTGTACGTGTTAGTGCCGGATATCGACTTTCTGCATCTATGGCTTTGGACTTTCGGTGCAGTTGTACTGCATGTATTTGTCGATGTATTCAATGCTTACGGCACTCAGGCTTACCGGCCGTTCTCCAGACGATGGGTCGCTTATGGCTTCATCAATACCTTCGATCCTTTCATCTTTGCGATGCATGTGATCGGTATCGGTCTCTGGCTGATCGGTTTGGAACCTGGTCAGACCTTTGCAGTCATATACGCGATCCTTGTCCTGTATTATGTGAAGCGTTACTTGGATAAACGACGGATCATCAAACAAGTGAAGGATAGAATTCCCGATGCCCAGATCATTGCCACTTCACCAACAATGAAGCAAGCATACTGGCGTGTTGCCATTACAGCACCCGATCATTTTTACGTCGGCAAAGTCGAGAATTGGCAGCTCCGTATCATCGATGAATTCGTAAGGAAACCATTACCCGATAGCAAGCTGATGGAAGTTGCCAGGGAAGACAAGAATATCGCAGCCTTCCTTAGCTTCTCCCCCGTTTTCACATGGGAAGTGAATTTGTATGATGATTTCACCGAGCTGCGGCTGATCGACCTGCGCTATCATAACAGCGCACAGCATTATCCATTCAAGGCAGTCGTTCAAATTGATGATAATCATCAAGTGATGAGCTCCTATACCGGATGGATCTTTTCCGAACAGAAACTGCAGCGAAAACTTGTTACAGACGACAATCCATCTGCATTATAAAACCTGGAGATTTGATTCTCCAGGTTTTTTATTGTTGTCTTCTTTCCATGAATAGATGATGGTACTTAGGATTGCGGTCGAGAAATTCATCCAGTTTTGGACCATAATGCTGTATCCACTGACGGACAATTGCTTCTGTCATGTCCTGCCCTTGATACTTGCGCCCGGCCTTTGCACGTGTTGCCTCGAAATCCTCCCAAAGAATCTCGACCCATGTCCGAGCCTCATCTATTGTCAGCCGTTCGTTCTGCTGCTGCAAAAGCGCAGCAAGTTCACGGAATTTATTTTCCATTCATTCTTCTTCCTTTCCATCAGAAACCCAACATAATCTCAAAAAAATAAGCACAAGCTAGAAGTACTGCGGCGCATTAAATCTTGAGGAGGCAGATACATGTCCAAGTTTGATCGTTTTTCCAAAACTGGCACCATCAATTCCGTTATTCAGTCACCCCGCACCACTGCGAAACATGCGAATAACCAGGTGAATGGGGAAACACAGCAAACACAGACTGATATCATCATCCGTACTCAAGCAGTCAAGAAAAACCGCAGATAAAATATACCTCGGCTTTTCAGCCGAGGCAATTACATAGTCGCCCTGCCAAGCACACTGATCGGCAAAGCTTCCAGCTCTTGTCCTGTTTCTGCGCCCTGACGGCGGTAGCCCCAAGCAAAGACGCCATTCAAATAATCGATCGTGAACACATGTGACCGGTCACCTTTTATCTGATACGTAGCACCCGGCTTGAAGTCATCCGGATTCATCGTATAAGCCTTGGCCATTTGCCGCTTGCGTTCCAGAATCTGATATTCACTGAAGTTGCCCATCTGTTCCGCCTTCTGCTGCTGGATTTTCAGCTGTTTCATTTCTTCTTTCAGCTGTTCCACTGTCAAATCACTATAACGTAATTGCATCTTCACACCTGCTTTCCGCTAATAAAGGTCTTTTTCTTTCGCTTCCTCGATATATTTTTGGATCAAGTCCATCGGGAAGCCTTTTCGGTAAAGCGCCATCTTGATCTTTTGATCGAGTTCGTAGCCTTCTGCTTTTTGCGAATACTTGCGCCAAAGCTTATCGCCTTGAAATCTGACAGCCTCAAGCTCAGCATCTGTATCCTGATCGGTATCTTCCAATGCCAGTGATACAGCTTCCTTGGCAGCAGCACTGGAGAAACCCTTTGAAAGCAATTGCTGCTGGGCAAGCTGGATTTTCTCCTGATGCGATTTCTTCGCTTTGGTATGCAGTTTGCTGCCGGCTAGCTTGGTGGCTTTTTGAAGTTCTTTGTCAAACGTATAATACGCCATCGCTTGGTCTGCAGCTGCACCCGTAACCCCTTTTTCCTGCAATTCTTTCCGGATGACAAGCGGTCCTTTGCTCGTCGTGTTCACTTTCGTCCGGACAAAAGCACCAGCAAAGGCAGCATCGTCTATATAACCTTGTTCGTCAAGTCTGTTCAAGGCTTCTTCGATATGTGTCGGATTCTGTTCTTTTTTGAGCAGATAACTTCTTATTTCTTTTTTTGAACGCATCCGGTAGCTTAAATATTGTAAAGCCAGGGTAAAACATTTATGCGCCGTATCTTTTTCGATGATGGTCTGCAGCGATTCTTCGGATATTTCCTGTCCTTTGGTGATACCGCTTGAAATCAGGATATCCTCATCAAGGCCAAAGCCGAACTTCTCGCCTTCACCTTCATCGATAAAGACATTATAACGTCCGATTGTATTTTTTTGGGTCGTGATTCTCGTGATTTTCACCATTTTCGACACCTCTTGTGTCTTTATTCTACCACGAAATGGCGTCATGCAAAATTGTAAGCTTAACCATATAGAAGGAGGATGCAGATATGAATATCGTCATCAGCGGCGGAACAGGATTCGTCGGGAAACAACTGGCAGAGACTCTGATCGAGAAAGGGCATCATGTATATATCCTTACTCGTTCACCTGAGCAAAAGCTCGACACAAAGCAAGTCACTTATGTTGGGTGGCTCAAGAAAGGATTTGATCCTCTATCCCAGCTTCCCCAAATTGATGCGGTTGTCAATTTAGCTGGAACCAGCCTTTTTGGCAAGTGGACGACGGAGAAAAAAGCGCAGATACGGAGCAGTCGTTTGGAAGCCACCGAAACACTGGTCGATATGATGGGAAAAATGTCAATAAAGCCAAAAGTTTTTGTTAGCGGGTCTGCAGTGGGCTATTACGGGACGAGCGAACAGGATGCCTTCACAGAGGATACACAGAAACGAGGTCAAGATTTTTTGGCAGACGTGACTTACGATTGGGAAGAGTCTGCTAAGCAAGCAAAAGATTTTGGGGTCCGCACCGTGTTTGCACGTCTTGGAATCGTGTTGGGTGACAAGGGAGCCTTGCCGCTTATGCAGCTGCCTTTCCGTTATTTCGCAGGCGGAAAGATCGGCAGCGGAGAGCAATGGCTGTCCTGGATTCATGTACAGGACGCTGCAGGTTTGATTGCATATGCAATTGATAATGAGTCGATCGAAGGACCATTGAATGTCACTGCACCTTCTCCGCGCCGGAACAAAGATTTCAGCAAAACACTAGCAATGACGCTGCGCCGCCCTTATTGGACGACAACACCGGCACTGGTTGTCGAAAAAGCATTAGGTGAGATGAGCATTTTGGTTCTGGAAGGACAATGTGTCTATCCGAAAAAAGCAATCGACAATGGATACCACTTCCGTTTCGCCAGCTTATCCGAAGCATTGGAACAAGCTTTATAATATTCCCTGATATGGAAGCAAAGAAGCCAAACAGATTATTATTTGACTTGTGCACAATTACCATTTCAAGACGTGTGGATAATATGCATAAGTCAATTTTTCGTTTATTTTATAATTAAGATATTGTTTATAACATTGTTGATAATTAAGCCGATAAAAATATCTGCCTGTTTCCCGCTTACATTAGAGTACGTGAGTAGATTAATTTGTTCCATAGGATTAAAATAAATATGACGGTTATTTGCCTTCATATTGGGCTATAATGATAGAACACTAGAATTAAGGAACAGCGGGCCAAAGAGGAGAGGATTGCCATGCAAGACTTACAGCGTAACAAACAGGGGAAGTTCAGTAAGTTCTTCCTGAATAATAAATTTGTCATCGCGATGCTGATTCTTTTCATCATCGGGCTGAATATACTAGTTTATTCGCGTGTATCATTCATTTTCACACCAATTGTCGTTGTCGTGAAAACAGTGATATTGCCCATCATATTAACTGGTATTGTCTATTATTTGACAGTGCCGATCGTCAATTACTTGGAGAAAAGGCGTATAAAGCGCGTATATTCCATCATTGTCCTCTACCTTGTCATCATCGGATTGCTGACCATTCTCATCAGCTCTGTGATTCCGGTTTTGAAAGAACAGACATTGAGTCTGATCGACAATAGCACGGAATACTTTGAACAAGGCATTGACATGGTCCAATCCATAACAGGGAGCAATATCGTCAATCAGATTCAGCAATCAGGCAATTTCGATTTCAACCAGATACTGAATGAATTACAGACTCGCGGAACAAGCATGCTGAATAATCTGTTCTCTAATTTGACTAGCTTCGTCGGTGCAGTTACGGAAGTAATCATCTCCATCGTGACAGTGCCTTTCATCCTCTTCTATTTATTGAAAGATGGCAAGAAACTGCCGGTCTATATCTTGAAATTGCTTCCGGTACGATTCCGCAGTCAAACTTATGAAGTGATGTCCGAGATGAATCATCAGATCAGTTCCTACATACGAGGTCAGATCATCGTAAGCTTCGTCATTGGTGTTTTGCTGTATATTGGTTATTTGATCATTGGACTTGATTACGCCCCGGTACTTGCTGTCATTGCAGCATTCACAAGTGTCGTTCCTTATCTTGGTCCTGCAATCGCCATTACACCCGCAATCATCATCGCGATTGTCACTTCGCCGTTCATGCTTTTGAAGCTGATTGTTGTATGGACGATTGTTCAGTTAGTGGAAGGAAAGCTGATTACACCTCAGATTATGGGTCGGAACATACGGGTTCACCCGATTACCATCATTTTCGTTATCCTGACAGCCGGAAATCTATTCGGTGTAGTCGGCGTCATCCTCGCTGTACCTGGATATGCAATTCTGAAGGTAATCGTTACCCACACCTTCCATTGGTTCAAGAAGAGATCACATTTATATGAGGAACCAACCAATACTAACTAATATGGAGCTGCCCTTGGCAGCTCCTTTCTTTATGGATTCAATGGTACTTTGATTTCATCAACTAGCTTGTATGCTCCTTTCGATGATATCCCTCCGTCTTGAAACGGCAGCCATGTTGAATGGAATGACAACTTGATCACCTTCTTCGAGTTCTTCATCAGAACCAGTTTCATAAGATTTCCATTGGTTCATGACGATGATATAGTCTTTTTTCGTTGTGATTCCTCCATGCTACACATTCGAGCTCGGAACCAACACGAATACCAAACGCAGTTATATGTAAGCCATAGCGGTCGGACTCTCGATAGATGGGGCTAACACTGATTCCACCTCGATATTCCCTCCACTCATTTGCATGGAACCAATCTCTTTTTTATGTAATTGTTGAACTAACTGGAACTTAAAAAAATTCTTTAAAAAATGAAACCATCGGCTGCTTACTTACGTCTATATAGTTGAGAACGAAAAAATATGTTTTCTAACAACTTTACCTCCCACATATTTTATTCGTCTCGCCACATCTATTTCTAACAACAACAGAAAAGCAGGCAGCCCCCCGCTGCCTGCTTTTCCCCGTTTATGATATTCGCGCTTTCTCTCTTTGCCCACTTTATTTATAATATATAAGTGAACTATTATTCACTCCAATTTTCCATTGTAATTATTTTATTCGAGCTGGAAATCCCTGTTAACTCAGCTCTTTCTGCCAGTGCCGAATGGTGCTGGGCACATTCGAAAGGAGAACAATATGTTCAAAGTCATTGCAGTTGACTCGAACCAAGTGAAGCTTGAATTCGTCGGAAAGGACGGAGAAGTGTTCACTTTTGACACATATGAAGCGGCGGAATCCTTCATGCAGGAAGTAAAGGCAAAAGACACGCTGCCGGAACGGTATCGGGTGTTAGTCAAGAAAATAGATTGAATGCCCCTTCCTTGCATGATGGGGAATTGTTCCTCATAATAGAATGGAGAAGGTAACAAGGAGGCACACCTTATGAAATGGAACCTAACACAGCTCCTGGAGAAACGGCATGCTTACACACCGAAGGCAAAAGCATTGCTGCAGGATAAGGAAAAATCGAAGGAGCTCCTTGCAAATGTATCGACGAAAGCGACAGATAACAAAGGAAAACTTGCAGAAATATGGTCGGACTTGCAGTTGATGGTGGACATGCTCCGTGACTGGCGCAAAGGTGCTTACAGCCAGCTGCCGAAAAAGTCATTGCTTATGATAGCTGCAACTTTCCTTTACTTCCTGAGCCCGATTGATTTTGTCCCTGATTTCATTCCAGGCGGACTGCTTGATGATGTTGCGCTTATCGCTTTCACTTTTAAGCAAATACAGCAAGATGTAGCAGCTTACAAGCAATGGAAACACCAGCAGCCAATTGACACCCGGATAGGTGCTTTGTAAAAAAAGAGTGCAGACGCACTCTTTTTTTATGGTTAAATATCCCATTTTGCTTTTTCAGAGGAATCTGTTATATTTATAGATTATGAGCCCCAATATTGTTTCTGGGTTTTAGTTGTATTTAAGTTTGTAAATTTGATAGAATCAATGTCGTTGTTTAATTCAATAGACGCCTGATAAGAAAATGAAGAGGTGAAAGATAATGAAGAAGCTTCTGGCTTCAAGGAAAGGATTTTTTGCGCTGGCCGTTATTTTCTTATGGGCCAAGACGTATTTAACCTACCAAACGGAATTTAATTTAGATATAACGAATGCCATGCAGGAATTCCTGCTCGTAATCAACCCATTCAGTGCGAGCATCGTGTTCCTCGGACTCGCATTCCTGGCAAAGGGCAAGCGGATGGGAATCTGGCTGCTAGTCATCGATTTCTTCATGAGCTTCCTGCTTTATGCCAATGTCCTGTACTACCGATTCTTTAATGATTTCATTACGCTGCCAACTTTAAAGCAGACAGATAACTTAAGTTCCGGTATGGGCGGCAGCATCTTCGGGCTGATGGAAGGCTTTGATTTCATCTACTTCCTGGACATCATCCTGTTGATTGTATTGTATGTTTACACAAGGAAGAACTGGACTACCGAGCGTCTCGCTTTCCGGAAGACAGCTATGGTCATCATTTCCGGTGTCGCTCTTTTCGCAGTCAATCTTGGATTGGCTGAGATCGATCGTCCGCAGCTTTTGCAGCGTACATTTGACCGTACGTACTTGGTGAAATACCTTGGACCATATAACTATACAATCTATGATGCTGTGCAAAATGCAAAAACTTCCACTCAGCGAGTAATGGCAAGTCCCAATGATGTAACGGAAGTGAAGGAATTCGTCGACAAAAATTATGCAGAACCGAATCCAGAGTATTTCGGAAAAGCAGAAGGCATGAACGTCATCAAGATTCATTTGGAAAGTTTCCAAAGCTTCTTGATCAATTACAAATTGAATGGCGAAGAAGTAACGCCATTCTTGAATTCACTTGTAAATGATCAAGAAATCACTTATTTCGACAACTTCTTCCACCAGACAGAACAAGGGAAGACAGCCGACGCGGAGCTATTGATGGATAACTCCCTTTACGGACTTCCGCAAGGGTCAGCCTTTTCTGTAAAAGGAACGAACACATACCAAGCAGCGCCTGCCATCCTTAATCAGGAGCAAGGCTATACAAGTGCAGTGTTCCACGGTGACGAGAAAACATTCTGGAATCGTGATGAAATTTACAAACAGTTCGGAGTCGATCATTTCTTCGATTCCACGTATTACAACATGGAGAACTCCGTTAACTACGGTCTGAAGGACAAGCCTTTCTTCGAGGAATCCATGCCGTTGCTTGAATCACTCGAGCAGCCGTTCTATGCCCATATGATCACGCTGACGAACCATTATCCGTTCACGCTTGATCCAGAGGATGCAACGATCGATAAAGCCACAACAGGTGATTCCACTGTTGATAACTACTTCCAGACAGCACGTTACCTGGATGAAGCACTTGAGCAATTCTTCAATGACTTGAAGGAATCCGGCTTGTATGACAATTCCGTCATCCTGCTTTACGGGGACCATTACGGTATCTCAACGAACCATAATAAAGCAATGGAGCAAATCACAGGTAAAGAAATTACCGATTATGAGAATGCACAATTGCAGCGTGTTCCGCTTATGATCAAGGCACCAGGACTTGAAGGCGGCGTGAACCACACGTACGGCGGTGAACTTGATGTTCTTCCGACACTTGAACATTTGCTTGGCATCGACTCTTCGAAATATATCCAGTTCGGTACAGATTTATTATCCGAAGAGCATAACGGTGTAGTCGGCCTCCGAAACGGTGACTTCATCAGTAAAGATTACACAGTACTTGGTGATGATTATTATGATACAAAAACCGGTGAAGTAATCGAAGACGAAGATAAGATCAAAGAAATCGAGTCCGAAAAAGATAAATTAGCCGAGAAATTAAGTCTCAATGACAAAATCCTCTATGGCGACCTGCTCCGCTTCTACGATCCAGAAGGATGGACGCCTGTAAATCCGAGCGATTATGATTATAATAACCGCTCAGAGAAAGAGGATAAATAATTTGAAACACCTGTCTGTCATGACAGGTGTTTTTTTATACAAGTCCAATTTACTAATTTCTTTAGACAATACAAAGCAATATCGATACAATTAAGAATGCTGTATATAATAGAAATTAGGGAATACATCACGTAGCATTTTTAGCTGAAAGGAGGTATGATTTTTATCGGAAGCTTCATTTACGCCATATCCATCATTCTTATCGGACTCATCATCGGCAGGACCATCCGGATCATCGCCAAGAAATATCGTTTGCCGGAGTGGTTCTCGCTCAATTATTTTATGAACACATTGATTCGGGTCGTTTTGCTCGTCCTGAATCCCATCATCTTAATCAGTGCCTTTTGGTCAGCTGACCTGACCAATGTCAGGCTGATTTACTTACCGGTTTTCGGGATCGTAACCATTTTTCTTGGTGCTGGTTTGGCATTGCTATATTCTAAATGGAGACAGCTTCCAAAAGACCAGATTGGTTCCATGTTTGTATCTGGTGCATTTCTGAACCTAGGTAGCTTCGGTGTGCTCTTTTGTGTACTCTTCATTGGCGAAGAAGCGGTCGCCTATGCAGCCATGTTCCGATTACTCGAGGAATTCACGTATTATACGATCATTTATCCGATTGCAAAATCATACGGATCAATCGAGGAGAATACATCGGGTTCACGTGTGATGCGGATTGTGAAAGATCCATTCATCATGATCACTTTCTGTTCGATTATCATCGGAGCTGTACTGAACTTATCTCCAATCGATAGATTTGAATGGCTGGGGGCAAGCAATTCAGCACTTGTTGCATTGGCTTCCATCCTGCTATTGGTTCCGATCGGCTTCAGCATGCGTATTGCTTCAGTTAAAAAATACTGGAATCTCAGCGTTTGGCTGATCCCGGTTAAGTTCCTGGCTGTTCCGCTTGTCATCACAGGCAGCGCCTACTTGATTGGTCTTGGCAACCTGTATGACGGCATTCTTTTGCAAGTACTCCTCATCATGTCCGCCATGCCGCCTGCAGTCGCTTCACTCGTGCCGCCGAGGCTGTATAATCTGGATATGGAGCTGGCCAACTCCAATTGGATCGTTACGACATCTTCGTTGATTTTTGTCTTGCCGATTTTGTTTATGCTCGTTAATTGGATGAAATGAAAAAAGCAGCTGCCTCTCATTGGAGGCAGCTGCTTTTTAGTCTTCTTTGGCGGAAATATATTCGTTTTCCGCATCGCCTGACCCATTGACGTTATTCTTGAACTGACTCAATCGACCGTTCCGCTTTTCGCCATGGTTCTTATTTTCTTTGAATTGGTGATCATTATTGGGCTTTTTCTTCGGCATGACAGAACCCCCTTTTCGTCTATTATGCGAAAAGAGCATTCCATTTATTCCATTTTACCCGCCAAGAGCTGCTGCTGTGATGCGAACTCACGATACAGATCATGCTGCTTGAATAATGCTTCATGGGTTCCGATACCCGTTATTCTTCCTTTTTCAATGAACACGATTTGGTCGGCATCCACAATTGTCGACAATCGGTGCGCTATCACAAAGGTAGTCCGATTCTGCATCAGATTTTGCAGTGCTTGCTGGACATAGATTTCCGAGCTGCTATCCAGACTCGATGTCGCTTCATCCAACATCAGTATCTGCGGATCACGTAAGAGCGCCCTGGCGATAGCTATGCGTTGACGCTGTCCGCCAGAGAGTTTGACTCCCCGTTCACCTACCTTCGTTTCATAACCATCAGGCAGCTCTTCGATGAACTGCTTTGCATAAGCCATCTGCGATACGCGTTCGAGTTCTTCATCCGACACCTCCCGCTCCAATCCATAACAGATGTTCTCACGGATTGTACCGGAAAGCAGCGCTGTTTCTTGGGCTACGTAGCCAATCTGTCGTCTCCAGTCATGGAGCTTATAATCCTGGATAGGTGTATCATCAAGCCGAATTGTCCCATCTGTCGGTTCGTAATACCGCTCCAGCAAGCCAAATAGTGTCGATTTCCCCCCGCCACTCGGTCCGGCAATGGCCGTCACCTTGCCAGCAGGAGCTGTAAAACTAAGATCATGCAAGACTTGTTCAGACTGATAAGCGAAGCTCACGTGCTCGATATGCAAATCCCCATCCACACGCTGGATGGATTTCCCTTTATCTGCATCCTCTGTCTCTTCCCCAAGAACATCATAAATACGTTCAGTCGCACCCATCGCTTTTTGCAGGTGAGTGAAGAACATGGATAACTGGGTCATCGGCATGATGATTTGGAACAGATACAAGATGAAAGCAACCATGTCGCCCGCTGACAATGCACCGGATGCAACACGGACACCGCCATAACCGATGATCGTCACAAGCAGAAGCATCATGATGAACAGCATGAGCGGTGAAAGCAGCGCCTGGATTCTTGCTTCTTTCAATCCATACGTAAATAATGTCCGGATACCTTTGTTACCGCGTTCCAGCTCGACATGCTCTGCATTTGAAGCTTTGACAAGTTTCATTTCCGGGAGCACTTGATTCAATACCGCTGTAAATTTAGCCGTCTCTTCCTGCATCGTTTTTGATACCCGATACATCTGGCGTCCGAGCACCATGATAATAAAGATGGCGATCGGAACAGCCAGCAGCATGACGACCGTCATCTTCCAGTCGAGGATAAGCAAAATGATAATCGAGCCGACAATCGATATGATACCTGTCACAAAACTGGTCAGATGATCCGTAATCAGCTCTTTTACAATCGCCGTGTCATTTGTCACCCGGCTAAGCGTCTCGCCTGTTTCATTGTTATGATGGAAACGAATCGGCAGATGCAATAGCTTCTTCCATAAACGCTCACGCAGCTTCGCCACCACATGATGACCGACTCTAGCAAGCAGGTAAATGGACAAACCACTCGCAATCGCCTGCAGAACGAATGCTACTACCAGGATGGCAATTTGACCGCCAGTAAACGATTCACCGCTGAATCCATCCACCAGATTCTTTGTGAACAACGGCACAGTGAACCCGACACCTGTCGTCAACAGACTCATTATTAATGCCGTAATGACGATACCCCGCGGCGGATTTGTCTCCTTAACCAATGCCAGGAATAACCGCCAATCGAATGTTTTCTTTTCTAATTGCTTCTGCTCCATTTTGTACCCCCAAGTCCTAATACATGTATATCTTCTGCAAAAAGCATCGCATATCCTTCATGCCCGTTTGTCACGAGATACTCCTTCTCCTTCTTTAAAAAGGACAGATCTTCCGGAAGCTTCGGCTGCTGCCAATGAAAAAGGCTATCAGCTGCCTTCGTAATCAAGTGCGCCGATTCTTTGTTAATAAGATAATAATAATTCGCAACAGATATATGTGCATGGAATAGATTTGCCCGTGTACCGTTCGTATATTCTATCTTTTGAAGATGCGGCTCAAGACTATCCAGCAGTTTATGGAGCGATTGCTTTTGACCCATCATCTTTTTCGGCAGCACAGCAAAAGTGAATGTGTCGCAGGCATCGCATAATCTTTCCATCAATGGTTTATACTCCTTTGCCGACGTATCGGTTTCCATTATTTCAAACATATTATCCCTCCAATAAAAACAGGAGTCCCCTTGAAGGAGAACTCCTTACACCAATGATAGGAATTTTTCTTCTGATATGATTCGCAATGGCCGCCCGTTCTCGATCATTCGCTCCGCTTGCACAAGCTTGCTCGTTTTCTTGCCAGCAGCGAACTTCTCATAATCCTTCGCCCCGACGACGAGATAGCGCGTAGACGCATCCATCTTGTCTGTATGCACGCCGCCTACGTTAACCAGCTTCTGGATGGCATCTTTCCGTTTCAGACCTTTCATCGTTCCGGTAAACATCACCTGCTTCCGGTAGAACGGATGTGCCGGGTCGAATTGATCCGTTTGCGGCTTAATGTTGCCGTAACGAGATCTGCTGCCAGACGAGCTTGTATCATGGATGCTTTTTTGCTTCACCTTCAATACTTTGGTCAACTCCTCGATACTCTGTACTCCGGAATCAGCCATCGCATGAAGGAAGATATTCGCTGCCACTCGTGCATCTTCCATGGCATCATGATGCTCGAAGCTGATCTCCTTGCTGGCAGCCAATGTATTAAGCCGATGGTTCTCCATATCCGGCCAAACCTTCTTACCGATGATCCGCGTACAAAGATAATCAAAATCCGGCATCTCCAAACCAAAACGTGCCACCGCCTTACGGATGACACCCATATCAAAGCTCGCATTATGCGCAATGACGACATTACCTGCCAAATAGCTGCCAAGCTTCGGCCAGATTTCCTTGAACGTCGGTGCATCCTCCACATCACGCGGAAGGATTCCATGAACTTGGATATTCTGGTCTTCAAAATCCATCAGCGGATTGATCAGGGTGTACCACTCTTCAATCACACCAGTCTCATCCGCCACAGCAACACCAACCGAACAAGCACTGGACCAATACCGATTCGCCGTCTCGAAATCTATACTTACAAACCGCACTGCATCGTCCTCCAAATCGACTTTTTATGATATAGATTATATCATAGCCGCCGATAGAGTCCGTCAATCGTGCTTGTGAAAAAGATATTGCCAGCAGGAGAGCGAAGCGTTATAATATTTTTTGTGACGAAACAATATAGTTATACGGGGCATTAGCTCAGCTGGGAGAGCGCTTCGCTGGCAGCGAAGAGGTCAGCGGTTCGAGCCCGCTATGCTCCACTAAAATAGTTGAAAACGATAGCAAATCGGAGGCATAATTTATTTATGCCTCTTTTTTGTATTCATTCCACCCATTTTGTCCGTGATACCTCAGATAATATATGAATCCACGCGAGCGACCTTTTACCTATCTACCCTCCTGAAAAAGTCCCGAAAAATACTTCTTTTTTCCTAACTTTCTCCATCATATTATCCAATTTTCGACAAAAACCAACGCTATACTAGTAGAGTAAATCAAATATAACTAGTAGGTGACCATTGAAAATGAAAAAAATATCAACAAAGATCATTCTCTTATCTTTATTAAATGCAGTTCTAGTTGCCGTGATAAACGTAAGTGCATCGCTGATCATGCATAACGGCAGTGAGGATTCAGCCGCTTCTACCGCAAATGGTGAAGCTGTACAGCACATGCAATCAGGATTCATGATTCCGACACCTGTATTATGGGGCTTGGTTATTTCCCTGATCGTTGGGGTCATTTTATCTTATATATTAGGAAAAGCAATTGAAAAACCCATTGAGAAAGTAACGGAGATTGCCGGGAAAACAGCTGATTTAGACTTGGTGGATACAGACGAAGATTTAGATAGATTGTTGAAAGTAAAAGATCAAACCGGTGATATGGCAAAAGCTTTATTTGATACAAGAAAAGCACTCAAAGATATGATTTCCAAACTTCAGATGTTTTCAACAACTGTTACGAACCACTCAGATAAACTTACCAAGAATACATATGAAAATGTGAACTCCATTACACAGGTAGTCACTACTTTGGACCAACTTGCTGCAGGAAACGCAGAAGAAGCAGAGACAATGAACGGTATAAGCAGGACATTCTCGGATGTGGTCTCGCTTATGGACGATATAGCTACTAATACGTCCAAAAGTGCCGAACAAGCATCTAAATCGATAGAATCAATCAATGAAGGTCAAAAAAGTGTCGATATGCAAACGAAGAAGATGGATGAAACCCTCCATGTTTCACATGAAGTCAATCATTCAGTAAATGAATTAAAAGAAATGATAAATCAAGTATCGGGTTTTGTCGGCATTATTAAATCCATCACCGAACAGACAAATTTATTAGCACTGAATGCATCCATAGAAGCAGCAAAAGCTGGCGATGCGGGTAAAGGATTCGCCGTAGTAGCAGATGAAATAAGAAAACTGGCCGAAGAAACTTCTAATTCAGCTGGCGAAATAACAACCATCATCGAAAAGACTTCAAACAAAACAGATTTAGCTGTTACAAATATCAGCAAATCAAATAAATTAGTGAATGAGCAAAGAGATGCATTAAAAGTTACCAAAGACGCATTTGAAAATATCAAGAGTATGTATGAAGGTATTGTAAACCGCTTTAACCAAACAGCAGAAGCTATTCGAGATGTGAACGTAAACTCAAAAACGATATCTGACCAAATTCAAGACCTAACATCACAAGTGGAAGACTTTGCTGCAAGTACGGAAGAATTATCTGCTGCAGGACAAGAACAATTGGCTTCAACTGAGATTACCGCAAATTCCGCTAAAGATTTAGATGGATTAGCAATCCAATTAAATGAACAGCTTAATAAATTCAAAATTAAATAGGCGGCGGATTTTAAGAATGCATTACATCCATTACAGTAAAAGAACATACAATCAACATGATCATCAATTATCCGACAGCTTGCGTCTTCCAATCTTAAAAGACGAGGACATAATTAGATGGCTATACCTAAATGTTTTTAAGCCTTACCCCGGCTGAACACTCCGCTTTCCATGGACACGATCAGACTTGTGCTGTTTCCGTTGGGCAAGGAAAGTTTCAGGGCTTACATCGAACGAAAAGAGTAAATTATAAGAACAAAAACCGAATTTACGTGACCTAGTTAAAGGATTCACGTCATAGTTCGGTTTTTGTTCTAGCTATATCACTTTTGTTCCAGTTAGATTATTTATATATTTGATGCTCCTTAATATACCGATAACAGCTCTCCGGCAGCAAGTACCTAGGCTCCCCGCCGACAGCAAACTCCTCGCGGATATAAGTAGAGCTGATTTCCATTGCCAGCCCCTTATCAATCAAATGAAAGGTATGCCCATCATCATGGTTGCGCAGCAGCGGAGAATGACTGATCACCTTCAGCATATCGATGCCGTTACGGGCCATGACAATGAATCGATTGTCACGTACCAAGGCTTCACTGTTCCCCCATTTTCCCGCTCCAATATCCTCGAGCAAATCTGCACCCATGATGAAGTATATCTCATCATCTGGATAGATTTCCTTGAAATGCTTCAGTGTCTGCTCGGTATACACATTCCAGGCTTCCTGCTTCATTTCGTAATCATCGGCAATATAACAGTCATTATCCTGGATAGCCATCTGGATCATTTGCCAACGATGTTCGTCCGTCGTGTTGAGTTTTTTATCCTTCCGCTTACTGGAGCAAGGCAGGAAAATCACCTTATCCAATTTGCAGCGATGGGCTACCGTACTGGCAGTCCACAAATGGACATTCGTTATCGGATCGAAGGAAGAACCATAAATGCCGATTTTCCCCATGCTACTTCTCCTCCAGCTGGGACTTGATGCGTTCGATCAATTCCATCTTATTGTTCCAGCAAGCTGTGCTCAAGTCGACAGGATATGCCTCGGGGTTATGTGTCCGTTTATATTCGTCCCATAGGTAAGTGAGGCTGTGTTTCACATATTCACGCGTCTCTTTCAGGGATGGAAGCTTGTAGACGAGCTCACCGTTTTGGAAAATTGGCTGCTGAAGTTCCTTTGCTTCAAAATCCGTCACGAACTTACTGATGTACGGGTAAGTCGGGTGAAACATCTTGAGCCTCTCTTCGTCTTCTGGAACCTCATCCTTGAGTGCAATATAATCCCCTTCCGATTTTTGGTTCGCTCGATTTATTATCCGGTAGACGCGTTTCAATCCAGGTGTCGAGACCTTTTCGGGATTGGCGCTGATTTTGATTGTATCAACCATGCTTCCATTGTCATCCTCGATGGAGACAATTTTATATACCGCTCCCAATGCTGGCTGATCATACGCAGTTATCAGCTTCGTACCAATGCCCCAGTTGTCAATTTTTGCTCCTTGTGCCTTCAGTGCCCCAATTGTCTCTTCATCTAAATCATTGGATGCCGTGATTTTGGTTTCCGTGAAACCTGCTTCATCCAGCATCTTGCGTGCTTGTTTTGATAAATAAGCAAGATCTCCGCTATCAAGACGAATGGCGTTGAAGCGAATGTTATCTCCCATTTCTTTTGCCACTTTGATGGCATTAGGCACACCCGACTTCAATGTATCATACGTATCCACCAGGAAAGTGCAGTCCACATGGCTTTCTGCATACTTGCAAAAGGCCTCATACTCGTCAATATATGCCTGCACAAGTGCATGGGCATGCGTACCGGCAACCGGTATCCCGAATTTCTTACCCGCTCTCACATTGGAAGTAGCATGGAATCCACCGATGTAGGCGGCCCTGGTCCCCCAAATGGCTGCATCCATCTCTTGGGCACGCCGGGAACCGAATTCCATTGCAGTATCTCCCTCATCCAAGACCTGCATGATACGTGCTGCTTTCGTAGCAATCAGCGTTTGATAGTTCACGATATTCAGTAACGCTGTTTCGATGAGCTGCGCCTGGGCCAAAGGCGCTTCCACCCGGATGATCGGTTCGGTCCCGAAAACAAGCTCTCCCTCCTGCATGCTATATAAATCCCCGGTAAAACGCAGCTCGCGTAAGTAGGCAATAAACGCTTCATCATAGCCAAGCTCCTGCTCCAGATAATCCAGATCCGAGTTCGAGAAGCGGAAATCCTTCAGGTAATCGATGACGCGTTCCAATCCGGCAAAGACGGCAAAACCATTGCCAAATGGCTGCTTACGGAAAAACAATTCGAATACCGCTTTACGATTGTGTTTTCCATCCTTCCAATACGTCTGGGCCATATTGATTTGATAAAGGTCGGTGTGCAATGCCGTGCTATCATCCTGATAATATGTCATCGTTCCTTTCCTCCTTCCACAACTTCAGCACCTAATACGTTTTTAAAATGATGCAGCGCATAGGCATGCCCTTCCTGATGGAAGCTTGCCACAGCATCCGCATGGACGATGATTCTAAAGCCACAGTTATAAGCATCGACAAGCGTGTGGAACACACAAATATCCGTCGCTACACCAACCACATGGATCTCCTCTATTCTGCGCTCATTCAACCGCTGCAGCAGGTCAGTACCAGCAAATGCGCTGTACCTTGTTTTATCCATAAAGTAGACATTCGATTCTTGTTCAGCCGCTTTATACACATCGGCAAGCTTTCCGAACAATTGCCGTCCTTGTGTCCCTTCGATATTGTGCGGTGGATACAGCTTTGTTTCTGGGTGGAACACATCCCCCTCCTCATGCTTATCGATGGCGAAAACAACGTAGTCTCCACTATTGATAAATTCAGAGGTGATCGCTACCAGCCGCTCCTCGATTTCACGTCCCGGCTCCCCACAAGTGAGCGCTCCATATTCCGCTACAAAATCATTGGTATAATCGATATTGATCAATGCTTTCATCCTGCATCCTCCTTTGGATTAATGACGAGCTGTATAAATCGATTGCTTTATGTCTGTTTCAATGAAACGATAGAGCTGTGTCGGAAGCTTGGAGGTCCGCTGCGTCTTCTGCCCTTCAACTGCTTCGATAAAGGGCAGTGATTTGATTTTGCGCGCAAACGCCTGCTCATTCCTGATTGCCTTGTCATCTGTGATGGTAAGCAGGACAGCCTGCAGTTCTGAGTAGGTGAATGACTCGGGCAAGAATTGCTTTGCAACTGTAGTTTGCAATAAATCCCGCGAGATATGAGCGATAGCATCGCGAATGATAGCCGGATGATCGAAGGCCAATTGGTTCCACTCAAGTTCCTCTACCGAAAATAATTCCACATCCGCAGCATCATCACTCGCTTTTCTGGCAAATAATTGATGTTCAGGTACAATTGCATAATGCGCATTCGAGATGATCCATCCGCGCGGATCCCTCTCAGGCTGATCATAAACACCAAAATGCTTCACATGAATACCATCAATACCTGTTTCTTCGCTCAACTCACGACTGGCAGCTTCTTGGGCGGTTTCTTCCGGTGTCACGAATCCGCCCGGCAACGCCCATTTCCCTGCTTCAATATTCGGATTCCCTTCAGTATCATAATCCGCGCGCTTGATTAGCATCAGCTTGAGCTCCATTTTGGGCGGGGCATAGGCTTTTGCCCTTTCTGAGGTGATGGTGAAAACGGCGATATCCGATGTATAACCATCAGGTGTACGATAGCGGCTGACATCATAGTGTTTCACTTCTTTATTCGACTTCAATCATGTAAACTCCTTTCAATTAACAATATGTTAAATGTTAATTGAATTATATGCAAGTTAACTCCATAATGTCAAGGATAAACAAAAAAGCCTCCTCTATGATGAAGGAGACTTACGTCTGTGTGAAAATCATGACAGTTGCACCAGCAACAATCACGAAGATGACCACATATAAACTGGCGATCAGCTTTCTTTTGTTCAAAATCGCCTCAATGGAAAACAATAAAAACATGAGTGATAATAGCGGCAGCATCAATTGGGGATTCACTTCATAGTCTTGATCGATGTATCGATAGACGCCGATTGCAATGACAATGACGGCGAGCAGAGCATTTATTTTTCGTAACATTTGCATTCTTCCTTTCCAAGGGGCATGATGAGTCATAGACAGTATAACAGGACGAAGCTCCTTATTGAATAGAAAGGGGTATGTAATATGCCGACTTATGACGAATGGCAAGTGACCTATAAAGAGACCGCCATCCGGGAGATTCAGAAATACTTCCGAATTTATGAAATAGGCAACGTCTCAGAAGCAGTTTTGGAAGCAGGATCTGCCAGGATTGCCCAGCAGGCAGAACGCATTGAAGATGACACATTGGCTTCCTTGCTGGAACAAATCAGCCGCAGTTTAGCCGAAAATGATATCCAGGATGTCCGTAACAAATATTACGAATTGGAACAGCTGGCTATTTAGCTAATTCACTAAAGAATGCTTTGGTTCGATTCAGATATTTTTTCTGTTTCCCATCCTTTCTTTCCATGCCGCCGAACTCGAATATTTTCACTTTGCGAATGCCGACAAATTGAAACAACGCTCGTTTCATCAGGATTTTATGTGCATTTCGCAAATAGAAGCGGCTGTATAGAGAGGGACCTTTCATCGTTGAAACACATACTGCCTGCTTCCCTTTCAGAAGTCCTTCTGGCAAAAGTCCTTCGTGCCGGTAAGCAAAATTTGCCGCAAAGACTTGATCGATGAATCCTAGCAGCATCGCTGGCGGCCGTCCCCAAAAGATTGGATAAATGAATACAAGCAAATCAGCCTGATTGACTTTCTCACGATATAATGCGAAATCCGGATCGGCGTGCATATCCCGGCGCCGCTTTTTCTCATGAAAAACCAAGGCAGGCTCAAAGTCTTCCTCATAGAGATCGATCATTTCCGTTTTGCTGATGACAGGGTTGACTTTGATCCCTGCTTGCACAGCCTGTAAAAAGCTATAGTTGAGTGATGCATGATTAGGATGTGCGTATACCAATAATGCGTTCATCGTCTCCCTCCTGAAACCAAGATAAGTAATATACGCCAATCATTTTAAGAAGTTCCAAAAAAAAGAGTGCCAGCAATTTACGCTGCACTCTTTTCATTTATGCTGTCAAGACGAGAATTAGGAGGGCCACTATTTGATAGCCTGCACCAATGACACTTGTTGCCAAACCACCGATTGCCATCCCCCTCCCTGCCTTTTCCACATGCTCTGCTTTCCGTATCGTATGTATGGCAAGGACAAAACCAATGATACCGAAAAAGATACCGTATAAAGAAAGAAACAAACTGATGACCCCGAATACGAGCGATACAAGTGCTGTTTTCTGCATGGATCAAAACTCCTTCTTCTAAGTTCTGTTTCCATTGTATCCCTAGTATTCCCCACTGTCCTGTTTCTTAACTTTTCTAAATTATTTTATCCTAAACAAAAAGGCACCCTCTCAAGAAGAGGATACCTTGGATTTGTCAGCTTGCTTTGCCCAGACATCTTCGTCTACGTTCGGGATCCCCGCTACGCTATCTGCATAGAATTGTGGATTTTTTCCAGCCTGTTTTTGTCCCATATAGTCTTTCAAAGCACGGAAAGCGATTTTTCCAAGCAGCACAATCGCAATCAAGTTGATGAACGCCATGATTGCCATGAACAGATCGGCAATTCCCCAAACGAAATCAAGGCTTGCCATGGAACCAACTGCAACCATCGCAACTACCGCTACTCGGTAGATGAATAGCCATGTTTTGCTACGCTTGATGAAATTGATGTTCGACTCACCATAAAAATAGTTACCGACTACAGATGAGAAGGCAAACAATAAGACGATCAACGCAATAAAGATTCCTGCCCAAGATCCAACAAGGGAACTTAGTGCATCTTGTGTCAGCACGATTCCATCAGATTCCGTACTTGTATAAAGTCCGGACAGGATGACGATGAATGCTGTAGCTGTACATACACCGAATGTATCGACATATACACCAAGTGATTGGATGAAACCTTGTTTCACCGGGTGAGATACATTGGCAGTAGCCGCAGCTTGCGGTGCACTACCCATACCGGCTTCATTCGAAAACATACCTCGTTTGATACCTTGCATCATCGCAACACCAACGGCTCCGCCAGCAATTTCTTTGATACCGAATGCATCTTGGAAAATGATCATGAATGCATGCGGAATATCCGTGATATGGAAGATGATGATACCGATAGCCAGCAGGATATATCCTCCTGCCATGACCGGCACGATAATTTCAGATACTTTGACGATTACCTTTGTACCGCCGAAGATGATAAGTGCACTGATGACTGTCATAACAATCGCCAATAGTCCTTTGCTGATACCGAAGGAGCTATGGAATGCACTTACGATCGTATTGGCTTGAACGGAGTTAAAAGCAAGACCGAATGTCAAAGTGATGATTACGGCAAAAGTGACACCAAGCCAACGCTTACCTAAAGCTTTCTCCATATAGTAAGCTGGACCACCGCGGAAAGAAGCTTCTCCGTCTCGCGTCTTATAGATTTGTGCTAGTGTCGCTTCGACGAAACCAGACGCTGCACCAAGGAAAGCCATCAGCCACATCCAGAATACCGCCCCCGGACCACCGACAGAAATAGCCAGCGCGACACCAGCTAAGTTACCGGTACCTACACGTGCAGCAGCACTGATACAAAAAGCCTGAAAAGAGCTGACCCCTTTCCCATCGGCTGTCTTTTCACCGATCAATTTAAACATATGCGGTATTTGCGTGAATGTCGTCATCCTAAGCCTAAGGGTAAAATAAAGACCGACTAGGAGCAATAAACCCATCATGATATAAGTCCACATAAAATCACTTGCAGACTCTATTATTTTTAATAATATATCCATCTCTTTCTCTCCCCATTATAAATACACCTAACCAATGTAACAAAATCTAACATGATACGCAATGTTTTTTCCTTCCATCGTGATGCGTTTTCCGTGATATACTGGGATTAAAGACAAGGTGGGATAGGAATTGAAGCAAGCTAAGGAGAAAAAAACCTTTCGTTATCCATTGGCGATCACAGTAGGTGTTATGATGGCAATACTATTCGGAATTGCTCTGCAAAGCGTCGCTATTGGTATAGCAATGGGAGCTATTTGGGCCATCATTTTCGGATCGATGCCAAAAGGTACAAAAAAGGAGAAAAAATAATGATGACAATACGTCCCTATCAGACAGGAGACCTAACCGGGATCATTACATTGTTAAAAGAAGAAGGCTGGACTACCCTTGTTGCTGACCCCGTTCGCTTCGATCAGGCTATGCAGGGATCAACGCCAGCTCTCGTTGCAATGCATGGTGGTACAATCTGCGGATATATCCGCTGTATCACTAATGAAGCCATCACCCTTTTCGTTGCCGAATTGCTTGTAGATGACAAGCTGCGCGGACAAGGGATCGGCGGCAAGCTGCTTCAAGCAGCACACGATTTTTATCCTTTGACACGTATGGAGTTGCTTGCCACAAGTACATCGAAAACGTACTATGAGCAGAAACATTTCCGACCTTTTTATGGGTTCCGCAAGACATATGCAGAGTAACTCTTCGTTTATCTAGGACATATGATATATATTTACCATTTGTTGTTTGCCGGTTTGTACACTGGGAATACATTACTAACTCAACTAGAGGAGGTAATGAGAATGGCACATGAAGATCGCGCACAACATGCTGCGAAAAATCTCTCTCAAGAAGATAAGAACGAGATTCTGAACAATTTCCAGAACTTCCAAGATTATTTAGGAAACAAAGTGAAACAAGGGGAACGACTTGGGTTGAGTGAAGAAGCATTGACAAAAGCCGCTCAACGCGTCGCTGATTATCTGGCAGATAAAGAGGAACCTCGCAACCGTGAGGAGTATTTACTCAAACAACTGTGGCTGGTTGCTGATGAGGAAAATAAGAAGCCGCTTGCGAATACACTTGTGAAGCTGGCGGATCAAACGAATTAACGAAAAAAGCGGATCCGAGGATCCGCTTTTTCATTTGCCCCGATAAATCGGATCGGGCTTCTCACTGCTGATCTGACAAGTCAGCCCATTCGTTTCAATACTGATTGTTCCGCCTTTGGCCGTTGCATACAGCACAGCTCCAGCTTTTTGCAAATTACGCACGACTTCTTTTGTCGGATGTCCCAATTGATTGTCTTTCCCATAGGAAACCACCGCATAATCAGGTTTTACTTTTTTCAGGAAAGCGAGTGTATTACTTGTACGGGAGCCATGGTGCGCCACTTTATAAACTTCCGATTCCACTTCAAAATTATTTTTCATCTTATATTCCTGTTCTGATTCGGCATCACTCATCAACAGGAAATCGACTGTGCGGTACGTAAGCCGCAAAACGATGGAAGCTTGATTATTCGTCGCTTTCGGGTGATTGGCGTTCAATACTTGGAGGGAAATAAGCGGATCAATTGATAAATAATGACCTTCTTTGGCAATCGCCACTGGTATTTCCTTTTCTGACAGGAGTTCTGTGTAGCGTTGATACGTTCTGGTCGTGTACAATTTTCCGCTATCCAGCACTTGCTTTACTTCTAGTTTTTCCAGCACTGGAAGGAGTCCGCCGATATGGTCGATGTCCGGGTGAGTGGCAACAAGGAGATCTATTTTTTCCACTCCTTTGGCAGAAAGCTCTGATACCACCTTCTCCCCCGCTTCCCTGTCGCCTCCATCCACTAGAATATTATAATGTGAAGGCGTTTGTATCAGCATGCTGTCCCCTTGACCAACATCGAGAAAATGAACTTGCAGGTTACCTGCTTCTTCAGTTTGCGAAAATATATAGTCCCAAATGCCATTCCCGCTCTCGGCAGCTGTACTCATTGGGAAACTAAGTATCAAGCAGATACAAGTCATACTTATCCATTTCTTCATTGCAATCCGCCCCCTTTTCCATAGGATGCAGTCCGCAATGCGATCATATGCACGAAGGTTTTGCTCCTAATTTTAACAATCGATTGGACATGCTATACTAAAAGCAATCGAAAGGAGCGACGAATCATGTTTACACATCGGATTGACTCAGCCACTTATATGAAACTTTTGGAACAGCAGGACAGCGAGAAGCTGTTCCAGCTGATCGACAGCTCCCGGGAGCATTTGCGTCAATGGCTTCCGTGGGTAGATCAGAATACGGCTGTCGAGCACAGCAGACAATTCATCCAGCGTACGCTGGAGCAATTCGCGGCTAATAACGGATTTACTGCAGGAATATGGTATCAAGGCGCTTTAGCCGGAGTGATTGGTTTCCATAAAATCGATTGGGAGAATCGTTCTACCAGCTTAGGCTATTGGCTGGGGGAAGATTATACTGGTCTTGGCTTGATGCAGAAGGCTGTCAGCAAATCCCTTGATTATGCCTTCCTTGAACTTCGGCTGAACCGGGTCGAAATCCGTTGTGCAATCGGGAATGTACGAAGCAGGAAAATCCCGGAAAAACTTGGCTTCACGCATGAAGGTACAATCCGCCAAGCGGAAAGACTCGTCTATGGTTTTGTGAATCATAATGTCTATGGCATGCTACTGGAGGAATGGGAAGCAAAAGAGAACAGCAAGACCGAAGATGATGAAGCACAAGGATAATCATTACATTTCAAATTATTACAATTCCATCTCATACGTTTAGTCTCATTTTCCAAAGGTTATATAAACACCAAGGAGATGAGAAGAACAATGAAGAAGAAAATGCATATTGTATCATCGACAGACGACAACTACGCACAGCATTTGGGTATGACATTGAGTTCTTTACTTGAAAACACTTCAAACCCTAAGGATATTGTCATTTCAATCATCGATGGAGGGATCAGTCAGCAAAAGAAACTGCTGCTGAAAGAAACGGCGGCTGCCTATCGGACACCATTGCATTTCCTCGATGTGGATTTGGATGCATATGGAGGCGCTATTGCCAGCCGACACATTTCAAAGGCGGCTTACTATCGTATATCCATCCCTGAGATGATGGATCCAGCTATTGAACGGACGCTGTATGTTGATTGCGATATGCTGATTTTGGATGATGTCAAAAAACTTTTCGATGCTGATATGAATGGCAATATCATTGCAGCTGTTGGAGATTACGGCGAGCACCACCGACTTGAAAAGATGGGAATCACTAAAAAAGACCGCTATTTCAACTCTGGTCTGCTCCTGATCGACATGAAAGCATGGCGTGACAATGATATTACGGAGAAAGTGCTAACATTCATCAACGAAAATCCGGATAAACTGGCTTGGCATGACCAAGATGCACTGAATGCCATTCTTTGGAATGACTGGCTCATGCTCCATCCAAAATGGAATGCACAGACGCACGTTATCCTTAAAGAATACAAAGCGAAATCACTCAAGGAAGAGCGGGTATTGCGCACAGTAAGGGAAACACCATCAATCGTCCACTTCTGCGGGGAAGAGAAACCTTGGCAGGAAGGATCCATCCACCCATACACAGATGGTTACTATGAATATCTGGCCAAAACCCCGTTTGGCAGACAGCAAAACGCCACATCTAGAAATTCCTTATCTGTATAAATTGTTTGTTAAACCGGAGTTAAAAAAACTCCGGTTTTTTCTATGATCCCTCCTTCTATGTTACACTGGTACTAAAGGAGGTGCTTTCCCTGAAAGCTAGACGCACACTATATACTGTGCTGCTGTCGGTTGGCATCGTCATTGTCGCTTTATTCATTTTCCGCTCTTTTTTCTATTTTCCCAGTACCGTATATGGCGAATCGATGGCCCCGACTTTGGAAGACCAAAACAAGATCATCATCAGCCGGATTGGGGAAATCAACCGTTTTGACGAAATCGTTTTCCATGCCCCAGACCAGGATGCAAGCTACGTAAAACGTGTGATCGGTGTGCCAGGAGACACGATTGAATACAAAAATGATGTACTCTATGTAAATGGCAAAAAGCATAAAGAGCCTTATCTGAAAGAAATGAAGGCAGCTATGCAGGGAGATGCGTTATTTACGAATAACTTCAAGCTTCGTGATGTCATTGGGGAAAATACAATTCCCGATGGTTACCTGTTCGTCATGGGAGATAATCGCAGAAATAGTAAAGACAGCAGGATGTTTGGCTTGATCCCACAAGACTCCGTCATCGGGGAAGTAAAGTTCCGCTATTATCCAATCCCCCAATTCGGATTGACTAACTGAATAATTATTAGTGACGAACAGTGCAGGCTATTGCACTGTTTTTTTATTTTCTCCAAATTCTGGTTGACTTCCTCCTTCGTTAGTTATATAGTTAGTTACATGAGTAATGAACCAATTACCCCAATCTTATAAAGGAGCAATTCTATGCTTGATGAATCAAAACCAATTTTCATCCAGATAAAAGAACAGCTGGAAGATGCCATTCTGAACGGCTCCATCCAAATCGGCGAAAGAGTACCCTCTACAAACGAATTTGCCCAGCATTATAAAATAAACCCCGCCACTGCAGGAAAGGGCATCAACCAGCTTGTAGATGAAGGTATATTATTCAAGAAAAGAGGCGTAGGTATGTTTGTAACAGAAACAGCACCTGAAATTCTTCTAGGAAAACGCAAGCAGCAGTTTTATGATTCGTATATCATTCCGCTGAAACAAGAAGCGGATAAGCTAAGTATTTCTCCAGAAGAGATAATTCGTATGCTAAGAGAGGATGAACGAAAATGACTATTGTTGCGGATGCTCTAACGAAAGAATATAAATCAACCAAAGCTCTGAAGGGCATTGATATTCGTATTACCGAACCTAAAATTTACGGTCTGCTGGGTCGTAACGGCGCTGGTAAGACGACATTCATGCAGCTATTGGCTGGCTATGACAGACCTTCAGGCGGCAATTTGCTGGTCAATGGCATGCAGCCCTTCGATAATCGAGCCGTTACAGAAAATGTCTGCTTAATCAAGGAAGCAGATAACTTCAAAAAGGACCTTACTGTTCAGCAAGTGCTCAAAATCGCTTCCATGCTCTATTCCAATTGGGATAATGAGTTGGCCACAGACCTTTTGGAAGGATTCGACTTAGACAAGAGACGCCGCGTGAAAAATCTCTCCAAGGGGATGGAATCTGCCCTTGGCATCATTGTCGGTTTGGCAAGCAAAGCACCTCTTACAATGCTGGATGAACCTTATATCGGACTGGATGCTGCTTCCCGCGTTTATTTCTATGAAGTGCTGCTGGAAGAATATCAAAACAATCCTCGAATCATCATCTTATCCACCCACTTGATTGATGAAGTCAGCAATTTGTTCGAAGAAGTGATCATATTCAATAAAGGCAGCATCCTCCTCCAAAAAAGTGCTGAGGAATTAAGAGCCGAGAGCTTTTGCATCTCAGGTCCGGCGGCCCAGGTCAAAGCCTATACGGACGGTAAACATGTCATCAAAGAAAAAAGCTTTGCCGGAACGGCAGAAGCATTCCTTCTTTCCACGGAAGAACCTCAGCTAACCGGTGATCTAACGGTTTCAGGGGTACCGCTGCAGGATATGATGGTTCATTTAACAGAAAAAAGAGGAGTTCGAGCATAATGAAACAAATACAAGCATTGCTTTATTTCTTTACTGTCGATAGCAAACGGACAGTTACCATTTTCTGTTCCATCCTGCTATTCAGCATCACTATATTATCTGTTCTAGCTGCTGTTACAGATGTCATGTACATCACGATTTCAGCGCCAGCCTATATCTTCATGATCATCTTTGGCTTCAGGACAATCCAAGAAAGCCTCCCGTTCGCCATTAAAAGAGGAGTCACCAGAAAAAGCTATCATACAGCGGTGGGAATTTTCATTCTGCTCATCAGTTTTGTCATGATCACTTTTCTTACTGCAGTACAATTACTATTCAATACTATTTTTCAGGCCGCCAATGTAACGAATATCAACATCATACGTCCTGTTGGCGCAAGCACCGAGCTGAAAAGTATCCTGTATAGCTTACCGATTGATTTTGCTCTCTTGCTTTCTTTCTTTGCTGCCGGACTCTTACTAGGTATCGTCGTCTATAAGTTTGGTTTTCTTGGCGGAGCAATACTGGGAGGCATCGTCTTGATCGGAATAACAGTTACTTTGGCCAGCCGCGAGCGTCTGATCGATTTGCTTACATGGATACAGGAATTAGCTATACTGCCAGCATTCGGATTAATATGTGCAATCGCCATTCTTTGCTATATAATAAGCTGGATTTTCATCCGCACCAGCAGTACCCAGCATACTGCATAAAAAAAAAGAGACTCACGCCAAAGGCATGAGTCTCTTTCCTGCTTATTTACTTACTACTGTAATTTGTTCATCAACCAAATCCACTACCATATTGCTTACATCTTCTTCTTCAAGAATAAAATCAGTGATTTTATCTTCTACTTGATCCTGGATGACGCGGCGCAATGGGCGGGCACCGAAGCGAGGATCATAGCCTTTTTTAGCCAAGAAGTGTTTCGCTGCGTCTGTCACTTCAAGCTGGTAGCCTTCTTCGTCCATGTTCTTCGTCAAATCGGTCAGCATAAGCTCGACGATTTGTACCAAGTCTTCCTCTTTCAATGCCTCGAAGCTGATGATGGAATCGAAACGGTTCAGGAATTCCGGTTTGAAGTATGCGCCAAGCTTTTCCATGACGGATACAGCTTCATTGCTGGAATTTGTAAAGCCGACAGAGATTTGTTTATCTCCTGTACCGGCATTACTTGTCATGATGATCACTGTATCTTTGAAGCTCACCTTACGTCCTTGGCTGTCTGTCAAATGACCATCTTCCATGATTTGCAGGAACATATGCTGTACATCAGGGTGTGCTTTCTCGATCTCATCCAATAGGATGATAGTATACGGGTTACGACGCACACGCTCTGTAAGCTGTCCAGCTTCTTCATGTCCGACATATCCTGGAGGGGAACCGATCAGTTTCGCAACAGAATGACGTTCCATGTACTCACTCATATCCAGACGGATGAATGATTCACGTGTGCCGAACATTTCCTCTGCCAGCGCTTTTGTCAATTCCGTCTTACCTACCCCAGTCGGGCCGACAAAGAGGAAGGAACCAATTGGGCGCTGTTTGGATTTCAAGCCAGCTCGACTGCGGCGGATTGCTTTGGCAACCCGGTCTACTGCCTGCTTTTGCCCGATGACCTTGCTGGAAAGGTTGGCAGCCAAGTTCTTCATCTTATTCTGCTCTTCAGATTGGATCTTCGTTACAGGAATGCCCGTTTTCTCTTCGACAATCTGCTGAATCACTTCCACAGTCACTTCGCCCTTTTCTTCATTCTTCGGTTCTTCAAGCTTCTGTTCAAGCTGGATTTCCTCTTGGCGAAGGTATGCAGCTCGTTCGTAATCTTCACGACCGGCAGCTTCTTCCTTCTCACTGGCAATCTGCGCAAGACGAGATTGGATGGCGTCTTCATCAGTTGTCACTGTCAGCAGATTGATACGGGATCCAGCTTCATCGAGCAAATCGATGGCTTTATCCGGCAAGAAGCGATCTTGAATATAACGCTGCGACAAGTTCACGCTTGCTTTGATTGCATCCTCCGCATAGGAAACTTGATGGTATGCTTCGTATTTTTCCTGCAAACCTTTCAGGATTTCGATTGCTTGCTCTGTTGTCGGCTCTTTCACCATGACTGGCTGGAAACGACGTTCAAGCGCAGCATCTTTTTCAATCTGACGGTACTCTTTCAAAGTAGTGGCACCTATCAGCTGTAACTCACCGCGTGCAAGTGCTGGTTTCAGAATATTCCCTGCATCCATTTGAGAACCTTCTGCAGTCCCTGCTCCGACTAACAGGTGGATTTCATCCACAAACAAGATGACATTCTTACGCTGCTGCAATTCGGAGATAAGCTGTTTCATCTTTTCTTCGAATTGACCGCGAACACCTGTATTTGCAACTAGTGAAGCGACATCAAGCAAGTAAATTTCTTTATTTTGCAGTTTTACTGGCACATTGCCTTCGACAATCTGCAAAGCAAGTCCTTCTGCAATCGCCGTTTTACCTACCCCAGGTTCCCCGATCAAGACAGGGTTGTTTTTATTGCGTCGGTTCAGCGTCTCGATGACACGTTTTACTTCTTGCTCACGGCCGATTACTGGATCGATCAGACCAGCACGGGCACCATCTGTCAAGTTCTTACCAAGTGAGTCCAGCAATCCGCCGCGTCCACGGCCATTACCGCCAGCTTGGGCTTGATGATTCGCACCAGCTTGGAAGCCGGATTGCGCTCCACCGAAGATATTCTTAAAGAAATCATCCATTGTTCCGCCATTGTTCGCGAAACCTGCAGGATTCTTAGATGTATTTTTCATTTCGTTATAGCAAGTATGGCAGAGCTGTAATTGTTGTTTTTGGTTATTGAATTGCATTAACAAGTTCACGTTAGCTTCTCGTTCACCACAATGTTGGCATTTCATAATACAATTACCTCCCTAATAGGTTTGTTTAGTTTAGTTTAGTTGGTCAAGTGTCTTGTTTTGACTTTGACTATCTTTGACCTTGTGATTTCATTATAGTCTGACCTTCTTTGACTTTCAAGTGTTTTGTTTTCTTTTTTATAATTTTTTTAATAGATCCTTACTCTCCATAGAAATAAGAAGGAACAAAAAAGCACCGCCTCTATCAGGCGATGCTTCCGTTTTATTTCGCTTTTTGTTTTTCTTGATTACGCAGTTCTACCCGTCTGATTTTACCAGAGGAAGTCTTCGGCAAATCTTTGACGAACTCAATCTTACGCGGGTACTTGTAAGGTGCAGTTGTATTTTTCACATGTGTCTGCAATTCCTTCACAAGGTTTGGATCATTTTCATCCACACCTTCGCGCAGGATGACAAATGCTTTGACGACATTGCCGCGGATCTCATCCGGACTTGCGACAACTGCGCATTCTGCTACAGCTGGATGTTTGACCAAAGCGTCCTCTACTTCGAATGGTCCGATCGTATAACCGGAACTAATGATGATGTCATCACTGCGGCCTTCAAACCAGAAGTAGCCGTCTTCATCGACAGAAGCCTGGTCGCCAGTAACAAAGTATCCGTTTCTTTCCGCTTGTTCACGGCGCTCAGGTTCACGGAAATAAGTTTTGAACAAGGCAGGACTGTCAAGTTTCAGTGCGATATCACCGACTTCACCTGTTTTGACCTGCTTACCTTCTTCATCGATTACGACTACTTCGTTACCAGGTGTTGGTTTACCCATGGAACCTGGTCTAGGCTCCATACCTTTCATGATACCAAGCAGCAGCGTGCTTTCCGTCTGTCCATAGCCGTCTCGTACAATGATGTTGAAATGCTTTTGGAAGACATCGATTACTTCCCGGTTCAATGGTTCACCAGCGGATACCGCACTGTGCAATGCACTTAGGTTATAACTGCCAAGATCCGTCACTTTCGCCATGAGACGATACTCTGTCGGCGTACAGCATAGTACGTTTACTTTGTAATCCTCTAATAAGGAAAGGTAAGTTTTGGCGTCGAAACGCCCCATGTAAACGAAGCCAGTAGCACCTGTTCCCAATACAGAAAGGAACGGACTCCATACCCATTTCTGCCAGCCAGGTGCAGCTGTCGCCCATACGATATCACCTTCAGAAGCAGACAGCCAGTTTTCAGCTGCTGTGCGTAAATGCGCATATCCCCAGCCATGTGTATGCACGACTCCTTTTGGATTGCCTGTCGTACCACTTGTGTAGGACATCAATGCAATATCTTCTCTGGAGGTTTCTACTGTTTCCAGTTCTGCTGAGGCTGTCGCTTTGAGCTCTCCGAGATCCTCCCAGCCATCGACAGCTCCGCCGACTGCAAGTTTGATCAAGCCATCTTGATTCTCAATATCTTCGAATTGTCCAGTGAAGGCATGATAGCTGATGATGCTCTTCACTCTTCCGTGATCGATTCGGTATTGCAAGTCCTTCGTCTTCAGCATTTCGGAGCTAGGGATGATTACAAGACCGAGCTTCAAAGCTGCCGCATAAATATGATACGCCTCCACGATACGCGGTACCATCACGAGAATGGAATCGCCTTTTACCAAGCCCAGTTGTTTCAGAACATTACCTGTGCGGTTGACGTCCTGGAATAACGTCTTATACGTCACTTCCTTCGTATTACCCGCCTCGTCCATCCAAATGAGCGCTTTACGATCTTCGTCTGTAACATATCGCTCCATTTCATCAACGATGTTGTATTGCTCTGGTGCAATCAAATCTTTTCTTTCCATACTAACGCCTCCTAAATGGCTGCCTGATTTAACTAATGGACTTATTATAGCAGACCGAAGCACGACTTCCCAGCAATAATTGTTATCAAATTATAAAACTTGATATTAGTATCAGGTCTCAATACTTCTCCAAAGAGTCACAGTCGCATAACTGCGGTAAGGAGACCACCTTTCTCCACGTTCATGAATTGCTGCTGGTGTCGGCTTTTCAGCGAGGTTGTCATAGCATTTCAAGGCATTTTGCACCCCGATATCAGCAGCTGGTAATAAATCAGCTCGCCCCAAACCGAACAACATCCAGTTTTGAGCCGACCAGCTTCCAAGCCCCCGGATCTTCGTCAACTCTTCGGCGATTTCTTCATCAGAGAAAGAAACAAGCTGCATCAGATCTAATTTCCCTTCTGCAATCAGACGGCTTGTATCAATTACGTACTCTGCCTTACGTTGTGAGAATTGCATCTTACGCAAGTCCTCATACGCCAAGGAAGCAATGCCCTCCGGCGACGGATAGAACCATATGTCATCCTCTTTTGTTCCGAACGCCTCCACGAATCGATTCGTCAGCGTGTAGGCAAACTTCAGATTCAATTGCTGGTGAATGATTGTCTTCATCAAGCAGTAATACAAGTCCGTATCTCTTACGATCGGGGTTCCTGCATGGGCGTAAAACAGCTGTTCCAGATCCGAACCGATGAAATGCGCAGCCACTCCTGCAAGATCGATATCCCACTGGAGCCAGCTCTCCACCCAGGAAAGTATATCTGCTTGACTCAAAGAGTCCGCTGAAGAAACGGTTACAGCAGGAGCTGTGATAGGTCCGCTGAACCGTAATAAGACAATATGCCGGGACCCATCCTCTAAAACAACCGGAAGCTTTATTACATGACTTTCCGTATCAACCACATTCAACTGATCCATACTCCATCTTTTCATCAAATAGTGATAATTGTATGTATGTGTTCCTGTAAGCTGTTTTTCCCACATGATTAGTCTCTCCTATCCCATATGTTTTATTGAAAAGTCAATGACATCCTGTACCACTTTCGTCATACGTTTATCTTTATGCCAAAGCAGTTTCGTTGTAGGCTGGTTGATCGGGACATCAATCCGGATTGAGCTTAATTCTCCTGATTCCAATTCATTTCGTACAGTCATAAGCGGCAAATAGGAAAAACCCAGCCCAGCCTTCACACATTGTTTAATCGCTTCGATACTGCCGAATTCAATGATGTTTTCTAAATATAAATTCTGTTCCTGCAGTACTTGTTCCAACTCCATCCTGTAAGAACAGCCTTTTTCAGTCAGTATTAAAGGATGCTGCATCACTTCAGACAAGGCAGCGGATGATTGAACTGATAATGGATGATTCGAAGATCCTATCAGGACGATATCCTCCAGAAATAGAGAAACGGATTCCAGGAAGTCATACTGCCGATCCCGCTCCATGATAAAAGCTAGATCCAATTCACCCTTTTGCAGCATCTGTTCCGAAGTTTTACTGGATGGCACAGGTTTCAGGATGACCTGTACTTGTGGATATCGGGAACGGATGAAGCGAAGCAATGCAGGCAGACGATAAATGCATTGACTCTCACAGGCGCCTATCAGAATGGTGCCTTTTTCCTCCACCCCCTCATCGAATTCCTGTCTCATTTCATCATGCAAAGCCAAAATCCTTTCAGCGTAGCTCTGCATTTTCATTCCCGCTTCAGTCAAATAAATCCTTTTTCCCAGGCGCTGAAACAGCTCGACGCCATATTCTTTCTCCAATGCTTTTATTTGAGCAGTGACACTGGATTGAGCGTAATCAAGCCGTTGAGCTGTCTTCGTAAAATTAAGTGTGTCTGCTGCTACAGTGAATGTCTTTAAATGATTGATGTGCATTTGCACTCACTCCTAAATCGCTTTTTCCGATGGTAATAATCAAATAATTCAGCTTTTCCTATGCATGAGTGCAGTATACACTTTTTATATAAATATTGGAAAGGCGTGATAGCTTGTCTATCGGATTGATTCTTGGCAGCAGCCGTACGAAGAGCAAGAGCAACAGTAACATACTGGCTGAAGCCCTTACAGAAAATATGGAGCATGAAACACTTGATATCAGCGAATTATCCTTGACGGATTTTGAAGACTTCCGCCATGAATCAGTACATGCACCCCTCGATGAAAGCACCCAGATCTTTTTGGATTTCCTGTTAAAACATGATATCGTCGTTATTTCCGCACCGATTTACTGGTATGGCATACCCGGCAAGCTGAAAGTTCTTCTTGATCGGCTCAGCTATGTTTTCAGACAACCGGCATTCGAGAACAAGAAGCCAAAGGAAGCCATCGTACTTGCAGTCGGTGGGGATCGACCGCGAGTAAAAGGTTTGCCGATGATATTGCAATTCCAGCAGATATTCGACTTTATCGATATTCCCTTTGATCATTATGTATTGGCTGAGGGCAATAAACCGGGAGATGTAAGATCCGACAGTAGAGCCCTGGCCGAAATAGCTTGGCTGCGCAAATATTTGCAGAAAGAGAACACGCATGAAGAACACAACTGAAAAAACGTGGCGGGACTACTTCATGGAAATTGTCAAAGCTGTCATCCAAACAAAATGAAAAAGCTGATCCTCATTCGGATCAGCTTAAAACTGCGTAATCGCCTTCGGCAGGATATCTTGTTTGACCAAGTCATCCAGTGTACGGAAAGAATATCCTTGTTTCTTCAATTCCACGATCAGTTTCTCCAGTGCCACAGCATTATCTTCAGATACGGAATGCAGCAGCACTACTGCTCCCGGATGCATCTGAGCCATCACTTGATCATACGCATACTGCCAGCCTTTTTGTTCACCCGTTCTCCAATCAGCATAAGCGAGTGACCAGAATACATTCGTATAACCAAGATCTGCGGACCATTTTAACGAGCGGGCACTGAAGGTACCACGCGGGGCTCGCAAATAATGCATCTCATCCTGATCTGTCAGATCTGCCACCGCATCCTCCAGCATCTCCAGCTCCTGCTGCATCTTATCTTTGGAGACTTTCGTCAGGTCCGGGTGATGATAAGAATGATTGCCCACGATATGTCCTTCTTCCACCATCCTTTTCACCAAGTCAGGCGCCGATGAAACATAATGACCTGTGATGAAGAACGCAGCCGGAACATCGTGCTTTTTCAATACATCCAGGATGTCTCCTGTATACCCTTGCTCATATCCGTTATCAAAAGTGATATAGACTGTTTTTTCTCCGGAATCATCCAGATAATAGCTGTTGTATTTATCCAATAGCTGCTGGTATTTGCCAATTTCCGGTATGCTGCCATCCTTGCTTTTTACAAATCCCCATCCATAGCTGACGGAACTTTCAGCGGCTCCGAATGATGGTGTGACAAACAGCAAAACAAACAGGGCTATGATTGATTTCCATCGCATATGACACACTCTCCTTACCGATAGAATGTGCCAAATCCCGCCCCTCTATGCGACGAAAAAATAGAAAAGACCGTGCCCAGGCACGATCTCACTTCAGTTTATTTTCCATTTCATCAAGCATCCGGAGCATTTCATCGATTTCATCCAAGGAAGCCTCTTCTGGTTCGATACTATCCAAATAATCCATGAATGCAGCCAGACGCTGCTTCAAATCATCCACTTTACTTACTGCCAAATATAAAACCCCTTTACTGCTTCATCTGGCTCTTAGTATATCACAGCGGCGTTCGTCATTGAACGTTGAAGGTGAAGGACAAGTGGTCTTGAATCGGAATCCATGCGCCAATGCCTTGCTTGGTCACATTCTTGACTACAATTTGTTTTCTTGAGCCTTTCAGTTCCAGATAGACTTCCCCGAAAGTGATCGTACCCTTTTCATTGACTGCTGGCGCATAAGCCGTCAGGATTCCGGACTTATTCAACGGAACGCCATAAGCATTTTCCTTGTTCGTCCCTTTACCGATGACAGTCTGGAAGGATAGCGGAAGCTTTGTGTTCTTCTGTGCCTGCTGCAGCATCATCAGCTTGATGTCTTTCGGGTTTTCGATTTCAGCTGTCAGTCCGCCTTTTACATAGCGTTCTTCCTGCTGTTCGTAATTCATCTGCGTTGCTGATTCGCCTCCTGCATTGCTCAGTTGGTTCGTATTCACTTTTTGATATTGCCAATTGATATTCGTTTCGGCAGACTGGTATTCCAGCGGCCAATGCCCCATGTAAATCATTCCGCGGTATCCAATTGCAAGCGGTGATGGTTTCAGCGTCGATTCATTGAGAATGCGGATCAGCTCTGGGTTTTGAATGACAATGTCACTGTCCTCCGTCAGTTCCCTGACAAGTTCACTTGGTTCCAGAACAATCTGATCCTTATTTGAGTTCGGGTAAGTATTTTCTTTGGATATATTCAAAACATGATTCGGGATTTCGGTATCCTTCTTCTGCACTTTCTCTGCTTTCCCTGCCAGGGAAAAAGGAAGAGTCAGCAAAGCCAGTGCCATGATTGTTATGAGGATTCTAGCGAATTTCATAAAGAAAAGCCCCTGCCTTTTTAGATTTTTTTCTAGTATCTGAAGTCAGGAGCCATCCTATACATCTCAATAATGATTCAAATGATTCAGATGGACAAGGTCCAATCGCTCTTCGATTTCAATGCAATCCTTCACCGTTTGCACCATGGAACAGTTTTTTTGTGCAAGCTCCAAGTCCTTTTCCAGCTGCCCTCTATCCAAATGATAGCCACGTACAATGAACGTCAATGTGATTTTGGAAATGCGATTAGCAGCCAATTCATCTCGTTCCACTTCAGCTGCCACTTCCAAATCATCTATCTCAAGCCGCTGCTTTTCGATGATTTTTCGAAAAACAGCTGCACTGCATCCTGCTATCGAAGAAACCATCAGCTCATAAGGTCGGATACCAAATAGCTCATTCCCGTCAATATCCAATGTTTGATGGGGCAGTTCGATACGGAATCCATGCTGTTTCATTGTCAGCTTCAATTCCTTCACCTCTCCTTGCTATATCTTTATAGCTTATATTCCCAAGGAGATCAGCTTTTAACCCTCCACCTTGATTGACCAATTCCAGGAAAAACTATACAGTAGGATGGGGAAATCATCTTACATACAGGGGTAATGACATTATGAGAAATGCATACAGTTTTTGGATTCTTGTCAGTATTGTGGCAGTTTCCGGTTTCAGTCAGGGGCTGCTGCTTCCGCTCATCGCCATTATATTTGAGCAGGACGGTCTTTCTTCATCGATGAATGGATTGAATGCTGTTGCCATTTATATCGGAATTTTACTTGTATCTCCATTCATGGAAGCCCCCTTGCGTAAATTCGGATACCGTCCGGTCATCATGGCCGGCGGACTGATCGTTGTTGTGGCATTGCTTGCCTTCCCGCTATGGAAGTCCTTTTGGTTCTGGTTTGTCCTGCGGCTATTGATCGGAATCGGAGATAATGCGCTTCATTTCGGTACGCAGACTTGGATTACATCCTCTTCTCCTGAAACAGTACGCGGACGGAACATCTCCATTTATGGGCTTTTCTTCGGGATTGGGTTTGCTGTCGGTCCGCTCATGACATCGCTTGTCAAGATTTCAGAATCTCTGCCATTCATCTTATCAGGCGGACTTTGCTTGATCGCTTGGTTCACTCTTTTTCAGCTGCGCAATGAATTCCCAGAAGAAGAGAATAACCAAGCTGTACAGCAGCAAGGATTGCTGCAGCGTTTCGGCTCGACACTGAAATATGCTTGGGTTGCCTTTTTGCCGCCACTTGGATACGGCTTTTTGGAATCCTCCTTGAATGGAAGTTTTCCTATATATGGGCTGCGTCAGGACATCGGTGTATCAGAAGTGTCCATATTGCTGACCGGCTTTGCCATCGGAGGTATTGTGTTCCAGATTCCACTAGGTATGCTCAGCGATAAATTCGGCCGTAAGTATACACTCCTGACCGTTATGCTTCTCGGTACGATGTGTTTTGCGGCAGCCGTATTTACAGAACAGCATTATATCGCCTTATTCGTTTGTTTATTCGCCGCCGGGATGCTGCTCGGTTCAACCTTCTCGCTCGGCATAAGCTATATGACTGATTTGACACCGCGGCATTTACTGCCGACAGGAAATCTGCTTTGCAGTATCACCTTCAGTATCGGCAGTCTTGGCGGACCTTATCTTAGCGGTGTGTTTATCGAAAAGATGCCTGATGTCAGTTTCTTTCTCATCATGACAGTCATTTTCGCTGGTATTTTCATAACCTTGCTCGTCCATGCAGTTTTCACTAAGCGTACGGTGGTTGCAGAACAGCAGTAAAGGGATGCGCCCGAGCGGGCACATCCCTTCTTTTAATTGATATAACGGGAGAATCGCTTCTCCAGACGTTCCTGGAAATAAGAAATGATGATACAAAGCGGCCAATATACAAGCGCCACTGTAATATACATCGTCATCGAATCGAATGTCCGGCCAGCTACAATCTGTGCTTTCTGGAACATTTCCGGAACAGTGATAACTGCCGCCAGACTTGTCGCCTTCACCAAGTCAAGGAACACATTTGTCAGAGGTGGCATCGCTACCCGCGCTGCTTGCGGGACGATTACTCTTGTCAGTGTTTGCCAATAATTGAGACCGAGCGCATAGGAAGATTCCCATTGACCATATGAAATACTGTTCAGCGCCCCTCTGTTGACCTCGGCAATATAAGCTGCACTATTCAATCCGAAAGCCAGGACGGCGCATGTAAATGCATCCAGCCTGATTTGTACAACCGGCAACCCTTGATAAAGGATGAACAAAAACACGAGTATCGGTGTTCCGCGCATAAAGGAAATATAGAAACGCGCGGGCCATCGCAGGAAAAAGAATCGGGAACTGCGGCCGATTGCCAGGAAAAAACCTAGTAGCAGACCTATCCCCATACCGGCGAAAGCAACTGCTATCGTCATTGGTAATCCTTCCAATATGAATGGCAGGTTCTCCCATGCCAATTCTGCATCAAAGAATTTCCCGATATTCACAGCCTCGAATGGTATCATTTTTCTTCTTCCTGCTGCTGTTTCAATACTTCATCGATAGTCGGTATATCCTCATCCGGCTGTTTGGAAACGTCCGCACCACCGAAGAACTCCTCGGACAATTTCGTCAGTGTACCATCTTCCTGCATCTCATCAAGAACCTTGTCGACTTGTTTCTTCAATTCCGTTGCATCTTTCGGCATGATGGCAGCATTGGCTGTTGCATCGAATTTGAAATCCGGGTGGATTGTGATATTAAAATCCGGAAAAGCTTGCAGGGCCAACGACTGCAGATAATAATCATTGATGATCAGATCGGTACGGCCGTTGTCCACATCACGCAAATAGACGTCATTGGTCGTATTGCCATATGCCACCACCTCGGCACCAAGTTCTTCGGCAATCTTGCTGTAGCCGGTTGTTGCCTCACCCCCTGCTTTTTTCCCTTTGAAATCTTTTAAAGAATGAATGCCAGAAAGGTCATCTTTACGCACGATCATCGTGGTATACGAATATTTATACGGATTGGTATAAGCAAACTTATCCTTACGCTCATCAGTCACACCAATATCATTTGCAGCCATATCGACACGTCCATTCTGAACAGACGCAAGCATGTTATTAAAATCAGAGGTCTTAAACTCTACGTCCAAATCGAGACGTTTGGCGATTTCTTTGACTACTTCTACATCGTATCCAGTTATTTCATCCGATCCTTCTGGATAGTAACTTGCCGGATACAATGTGCCGGAAGTTCCGACGGTGACCTTCCCGGAATCTTGAATTTCCTCCCATACTTTATCTTCTGACGCTTGTTCGGCACTATCATTATCAGAAGAACCGCAAGCACTTAAAATAAGGACGACCAGTAAACTGCTTAATAACAGTAATCGTTTCTTCATGATGATGTTTCTCCTTTATCGATTCACTTATTGCTTTCTTGTTCCAATAGTTCATCCACTGTCGGTAATTCTTCATCTGGTTTTTGGGAAACATCCGCACCTCCATAGAACTCCTCTGAAAGCTTCGACAATGTACCGTCTTCTTTCATCTCATCAAGGGCCTTGTCCATTTGTTTTTTAAGTTCCGGTGCATCTTTGGAAATAATGGCACCTTGTTCAATCTGATCGAACTTGAAATCAGGATGGATCATGATATTGAAATCAGGAAAAGCCTGCAAAGCCAATGATTGTAAATAGTAGTCATTAATGATAAGATCTGTCCGTCCATTATCGACATCCCGCAAATACACATCATTAGTTGCATTGCTATATGTGACCACCTCTGCCCCGAGCTGCTCCGCAACCTTGCTATGGTTTGTCGAAGCTTCCCCGCCGGCACGTTTTCCTTTTAGATCCGCCAAGCTGTGAATACCAGACAAATCATCTTTCCGGACGATCATGGAAGTATAGGAATACTTATATGGCTCTGTGAAAGAGAATTGCTCTTTTCTTTCATCGGTAATCTCGATATCATTCGCTGCTACATCTATTCTGCCATTCTGTACGGAAGCGAGCATATTATTAAAGTCAGATGTCTTGAATTCCACTTCCAAATCCAGCCGCTTTGCAATCTCCTTGATTACTTCCACATCATATCCTGTAAGTTCATCGGAGCCATCTGGATAGTATGACGCAGCAAAAAGGGTACCGGATGTACCGACTACAAGCTTGCCGGACTCCTGAATCTTCTCCCATGTTTTATCATTGCCAGCGCTTTCAGAATCTTCCTTCCCACTGTTTCCACAAGCTCCCAGAAGTAGCACAATCATAAATAAACTACATATAATACCTAATCTCTTCCCCATGAAACTACACACTCTCCCCTTGTTATATTTTCATATATCCTAAAAGATAACAGGTAATCACTTCTATTTCAATATTTTTCTGAACTGTTTCATTTTTCACTTTCAACTGTTACACATATAAATAAAAATTATTTCTTTTTTATATTGATTTTAAACTAGCTTTATAATATAGTGAAATAACTATTACATTATAATAATTATAAACAAGCTACATATGAATTGGAGGATTTAACCGAATGAAGAAACATTTCGAACTGCTTGCCGCATTATTCAGCGGTGCAATCATCATCGTCACCTATTTACTATTTCATGACACAGAAGCAGCCCCTTTGCTTTATATTGCCGCATATCTGATTGGTGGTTACTACAAGGCAAAAGAAGGAATTACCGAAACAATTCTGGAGCGGAAGCTGAATGTGGAGATGCTGATGATTTTCGCTGCAATTGGAGCTGCCATCATCGGTCATTGGCTGGAAGGCGCTTTGCTCATTTTCATCTTTGCCCTTTCCGGGGCTTTGGAAACTTACACAGAAAACAGAAGCAGCCGGGAATTACACGCATTACTGTCACTTCAGCCTGATGAAGCGACGAGATTGACTGCTGCCGGAAAAGAAACTGTCCCTGTAGATCAACTCCGCGTGAATGATCAAGTACTGGTACTGCCTGGGGATCGCATCCCAGCCGATGGCGTCATCATAAAAGGAACAACGAGCATCGATGAAAGTGCCATCACGGGGGAAGGTATACCGGTAACAAAATCAGAAGGTCATGAGGTATTCGCCGGCACCGTAAACAGCAGCGCTGTCTTGGAAATTCGTGTCACGAAACCTTCAGAAGATACATTGTTCCAGCGGATCATCACAATGGTCCAAACTGCCCAAGCACAAAAATCACCCGCTCAGCATTTCATCGAGCGATTCGAAGGTCCTTATGTCAAAATCGTCCTGTTGCTAGTATTGCTTTTATTCCTAGTTCCTCCAATCTTTACGACCTGGTCTTTCACCGAATCATTTTACCGAGCAATGATTCTGCTTGTTGTCGCCTCCCCATGCGCTCTTGTAGCATCAGTCATGCCGGCGACCTTATCCGCTATTTCCAAAGGCGCGCGAAATGGGATTCTAGTCAAAGGCGGGGTCCATCTGGAATCACTTGGACAAGTAAAAGCAGTCGCCTTCGATAAAACCGGCAGTTTGACCGCTGGTACACCGTCCGTGACAGATTTTCTTGTCAGTAAAACAGCTGAAGCTTCCCAAGTGCTGAAAGCAGCTCATGCCATTCAGTCCCAATCCTCCCACCCGCTCGCAAAAGCAGTGGCAGCATATACAAACGCTGACTCCATCGAGCCTGCCGATCACGTAACAGATGCTGCCGGTCAAGGAATGGAAGGAGTATGGCAGGGACAGAAGTGGCGGATCGGTAAAGCATCTTATATGAACAGTACAGGTGACCAACTATTCGCAGACCAAGCGGATGCGTTGGCTGCTGCCGGAAAATCGCTTGTATTTATAGAAAACGAAGATGGGATTGCCGGGGTATTTGCACTTCAGGATACATTGAGACCCGAAGCCAAAGCAGCTATCCGTTCCTTAACGAAGCTTGGTATATCGACTATCATGCTGACAGGAGATAACGAGCAGACCGCAAAGGCAATAGCCGCCCAAGCAGGCATCACAACTTATCGCGCCAATTGCTTGCCAGAAGAGAAAGTTGCGGAAATCAAAGGGCTGGAAAGAAATTACGGAATGATTGCCATGGTAGGAGATGGAATCAATGATGCTCCTGCCATTGCTAGTGCACAAGTTGGGATAGCCATGGGGAATGGGACAGATGCAGCCCTGGAAACCGCTGATATGGTTTTGATCAAGAACGACTTACGGAAACTGGCTGATGCCATCAGGCTCTCAAAGCGGATGCGCCGGATCGTCAAGCAAAACGTCATCTTCTCCATCAGTGTCATTCTGCTGCTGATTTTGGCAAATATCAGCCAATATCTCGGTTTGCCGCTCGGCGTGGTAGGTCATGAAGGCAGTACCATTCTTGTGATTTTAAATGGTCTGCGGCTATTGAAATAAAAATGCTTCCTTTATCAGGAGGCGTCTGAAAAAGTGGTTAAAAATAAAAAAGTAGAAGGAGCCTAATACATATAGATTCCTTCTACTTTTTATTTACTCTTATATAGACATTATACACTCGCTACAAAAGGATCCTTTAGTTTTTCAGCGCCCTTTTATCAGGAAGCCTTTTTCGCTTTCCTCCGCTCATCCAGCATCGCATTGATTTCACCACCGGTAATGATGATGATGCCAGAAAGATAAAACCAGATCATCAGGACGATGACTGCTCCAAGAGATCCATATGTCGCGGAATAATTGCCGAAGTTGTCTACGTAAAAGGAAAATAACAGAGATGCAATCATCCAGCCGATCGCCGCAAAGGCTGCACCGACCATCGATTCCTTGACCGAGATTTTCTTACTTGGCGCCAGCACGTACAATGCGAGCAACACAATGAAGAATATGACAAAAGAGATCACCCAGCGCAATGCACCCCATACAGTCAGAAAACCATCATCCAATCCGAAAATGGAAAAGATATAAAGTCCAATCGATTTACCAAAGATCGGCAGCAGGAATGCGACCGCGATAACGAGCACCATTGCGATTGTCAGCACGACAGCTACTCCTCTGGCTACGATGAAAGATCGATCTTCATTGACATCGTATGCCCTATTCAAAGCACGAATGATGGCATTGACACCATTTGACGCGGACCAAAGCGTTGCCAAGATACCGATCGATAATAGCCCCCCGTTCCGGTCATTGACCAGCCCAGTTATATTTTCTTCCAATAGTTCCATGGTCGATTCAGGTGCAAATGTCGATAATGTATTCATGATATCTTGTTGACTGACTGGCAAAAATGCGATCAATGATACCAGAAAGATGATAAATGGAAATAGTGATAGCAATAAAAAATAAGCCAGCTGGGCAGACAGACCAGTCACTTCATCATTGCCGATCCGCTGCCCAAGCTGTTTCAAAAAGCTCCCCATGGCTTCTCCTCCTTCTCTCTCTATACAGCCTTATCTTTATCTAGCTGCAGTCGTTGCTCCTGCCAACTGTTTCTGGGGCTCTCCGGCAGGTAATTCGATTTGATCGTCCAGCTTGCTCACTTTCTGCAGTGCATGCTGGACTTCCTCCAATCCTCTCAAGCCCTTATCGGCCGAAGTGGATAAACTGGTCGCCACTCGCGCATAAGACGTTTTTACATCATCCACGAAGACACCAGGATTGCGGAGGTAAAAAACTGCTTCAGAACCAGCACGCATCAAATTGCCTCTTACGTGCTCCCTTGTCTGTGCATCACATAACGAAATTAAGCCGCCGACAGTAGCACCAATCGTTAAACCTAACGTGAACTTACTTTTCATCAAACCGGCTCCTTCCACCGTATCTGTTGTTTTATATTGCCTCGTACAATTCCGCACACCCTGCATCCAGCAGTCTGCACTTGCTTCGCTAGTTTCTCAACTATTGGAATGCCCTTTTGCCAGAAGCTCACCGGCAGAAGGATGTAACTTTTTCTTTTTCCCTCGAGCCAATGACCGGTTCCGGCGGAGTCGAAAGCCCGGATAATCCTGCTCCCTCTATCCGTTTGCCTAAAATCGTCTCAGCCACCGGCGAGCGGCAGATGTTGCCTAAACAAATAAACAACACGTTTATCATTCACTCAACTCCCTCGTTTTATAAATGCGAATATGTGTGGATATCTGCTATTCCATTCCCCGCAGAACATCTGTTCAAACAGCAGAACACCAATGCTATAATATGGAAAAGAAAGGATGATACTGATGTCGACCATCTTTCCAACTGCTCTCACACCCAACTCCACCTTTGCCATCACAGCACCATCCAGCGGAGTCCCAGCTTCCCTCCATTCCCGAATACATAAAGCTAAAGATCAGCTGGAGAAGCTGGGACAACATGTGATCATAGGGGATACCGTCTGGACTCAAAAAGCCGCCAGAAGCAGCTGCGCTGAAAACCGGGCAACCGAACTGATGAGCTACCTTACCGACCCCGGAATTGATGCCATCATGCCGCCATGGGGCGGAGAACTGCTTGTCCAAGTATTAGCAAAGCTCGATTGGGACAAACTAGCTTCAAATAAACCAAAATGGCTGATTGGTTATTCCGATACAAGTACACTTCTCTGCAGTTATACCCTGCAAACAACCATCGCCACTGCCCATGCGACCAATTTCTTCGATTTGCATATGGAAGCACTCGATGAAACGACAAAGCAATGGCATAAGGTTTTATCAGCGCCGTCTCGTAAAAACTTTGTCCAGTACTCCTCGCCTATGTACCAGTCCTCTTGGGATAAGCTATTCGCACAGGACGATGCAGCAGGATTTGATCTGGACAGTAAAACGCAATGGAAATCCACCACAGGCCAACCGGTCTCTTTTACCGGCCGATTGATCGGCGGCTGTCTGAATACGCTGACCGTCATCGCTGGAACAAAATACGCACCTATTCAGAAATGGCGTGAAACATTTGAAGAAAATACGATCATCTATCTGGAATGGGCTGATTGGGCATCAGCCGAAGCGTACCGAAACCTTTGGCATCTGAAAGAACACAGCTGGTTCGATCGGGCAAGCGGTGTATTATTCGGCAGACCCGCCCGGAGCACACCTTCAGAAGATTACACCGTGGAGCAAATGATCCATGAATTCGCCGATGAAATCGGATTGCCGATCATTTATGATACAGATATTGGACATATGCCGCCGCAGTTAACGATGATCAATGGCGCTTTGGCAACAGTCTCTTATCAAGAAGGCAATGGCATTTTGACTTATCTGGAATAGAAAAAAGGAGCTGATGCTTCAGCTCCTCTTTCCTTGTTTCGCCGGATGCGCCCCGGTAAGATGCGGATGTCCATATAATTTCTCCCGGAATGTTCCTTCTGCATACTCCTTTTTGTATAATCCTCGCTTCTGCAGGATTGGCACGACTAATTCAACAAAGTCTACCAAGTCCTTCGGCGTAATGTAATGCGTCAAATTGAAGCCATCGACCCCGCTTCGCACAAAGAGATCTTCTATCTTGTCAGCCACCTGTTCAGGACTCCCGACGATGATATCCATCTCAGCCGGCTTGCTGAATTTCTCCTGTATTTCTTTGACAGTGAAGGGCTTAGCAGCATCCTTTGTCAAATACGCAGCCCGCGATTGCCCTTGTTCTGTATGCTTGTATGTGAACAATTCATCTTCATTTTCATAGGAAGCTAAGTCATAACCAGTCGATCCGCCATACTGGGCTTTGGCTGCATCTGCACTCCAATATTTCTTGATTTCCTCATATTTCGCCTGCGCTTTCTCTTCCGTTTCGGCAACGACCACATTCAGGAAAGTGAATGCTTTGATTTCAGCACGGCTTCTGCCATACGCTTCTGCCCGCGTTTTGATATCCTCGATATAGTAATTGATCTTTTCTGGTGTAGGTCCGCCAACGAATACACATTCAGCATGCCTGGCTGCGAATTCCCGTCCTTTTTCAGAAGTACCGGCTTGGTAAAGCACTGGCGTGCGCTGCGGTGACGGTTCACTGACATGCGGTCCTTCGACTGAGAAGTATTTGCCCTTGTGCTTGATACGATGTACCTTTTCCGGGTCCACGAGCACACCTCTTGCCGGATCCGACACAACCGCATCCTCTTCCCAGCTATCTTCAAGCAATTTATAGGAAACCTCCAGGAATTCCTCGGCTATTCTGTAACGTTCATCATGCTTGACCATTTTCTCCAGCCCGAAATTCCGGGCCGCATTCGGCAAGTAAGATGTAACGATATTCCAAGCGACACGACCCTTGGTCAAATGGTCGAGCGTAGAGAATTTTCGTGCATTATGGAATGGCTGCTCGTACGATGTACTGACTGTGACAGCGAAGGAAAGATGCTCTGTCACCGCTGCCATAGCCGGGATAGCAAAAGCTGGATCATTCAGCGGCACTTGGACCCCGTCACGCAATGCTGCCTTTTCATCCCCTCCATAAACATCATAAACACCAAGCACATCAGCAAAAAACACTGCATCGAACTTTCCTTTTTCCAAAAGACGCGCAAGCTCGACCCAGTAGTCCAGCGACTTGTATTCCCGATGCCGTCTGTTCTCCGGATGCTTCCATAAACCATGGGCATTGTGCATAGCGGATGTCATATCAAATGCTTGCAAGATAATTTGTTTCGTCATCATTCTCCACTCCTCTGCATATGTAAAAAAGCCTCTTCCGTTTTACAGAAGAGGCTCCTTATCCAAGGTAAAAGCTCCTCTTATCTGTCAGACTTGTCGTCTGCTGGAATTGGCACAGTGCATCCCTGCCTGTTGCCGAGGCTTCCAAGGGCCAGTCCCTCCACCTCTCGTGATAAGAAAATACTATGTGATTATGTTAGTTTGTTTTCAATCCGTTCCCGGTATTGATTCAGTGCACTTGGCGAATTTCTCTTGAGTTTCTGAAGCAATGCTTCGTATTGAATCTCCTTTTCGCTGATCCGTTTCCGATAATCCGCTCGCTCCGAATCATCCGTACAAGCACGCAGTAAATCGCGCAGTGCTACAATTTCTTTTTGCAGCTCCATTTCAGGTGGGATATAGCCGGCATTCTTCAGAACCTTATAGCTCATCCGCATATCCTCTGGTACACCGGATAAATCCTCCAGTACCAAAGGTTTTCCTGTACCAGGAAGGTTGCGGAATTCTCCACTTTCTTCCGCCTTTTTTATCCTTTCTTCCGCAAGCAGCGAAATCAGATCCATACAATCCCTCCAAAAATGCAAAAAAAGCAACCGATTCACAATCGGTTGCTTTTCATTATACAATAATCTGAATTATTTACCAATGAATTGCTGTGTCCAATAGTTACCGTTTTCTACATAACCTACACCGATGTTTGTGTAATCAGGGTTTAGGATGTTTTCACGGTGACCTTGGCTGTTCATCCAAGCTTCCACGACTTCTTCTGGAGTCTTTTGACCTTGGGCGATGTTTTCACCAGCAGTTTTATAAGAGATTCCGAAAGATTTCATCATGTCGAACGGAGAACCGTAAGTCGGGCTGTTATGATCGAAGTAGCCTTTGTCCGCCATATCCTGGGATTTTGCACGTGCTACTTTGCTTAGTTCGGCGTCTGCTTTCAACGGCTTGAGACCAGCTTTTTCACGCTCTTTGTTAGTCAAGTCCACTACTTGTTGTTCGAATGCACTCAGGCCTTCAGTAGCTTGCTTGTCTTCTGTTTGTTTGCTGTCAGAAGCAGTTTCTTGTTTTTGTGCTGGAGCTTGTGCTTTTTGTTCAGTTGCTTGCTCATCAGCTTTTTCTTCTTTTTGCTCTTTTTTATTAGAAGCAGGTGCTTTTGCTTCTTCTTGCTTAGGTGCTTGAGTTTGTGCTTTCTCTTGTTGAGCAGGCTGTTGCTTATTATACTTCGCTAGCAAGCTATCAACATTAATGTTAATGTTATAAGCTGATAGATAGTCATTCACCCATTTATTTAAATCTTCGATAGAAGAGAAAGATCCGCTTTTCACTACTTGTGCTACATGCACTTGAGCTTCTTCTTTAGTTGGTTGTGCTGGTGCAGCATTAGCTGTTCCTGCCAAAGCGCCACCTGCTAGGATAGCTGTAGATAGTGTTGTTACTAATACTTTCTTGAACATGATGTTGCTCCTTTCGAGATGTGTGTTTTCTGTTGCAGCAACATCATAGCATGGGTTTTTGTGTAATATTGCAGCCTGGATTTTCCAATTGGCACTCATCCCTGAACAATCCAGCAAAAAGTTGGATATTACGCGAAATCATACCCGCTCCTCCTGCTCTGAAACTAGTAATAAACAGTCATCTTTCTATTTATTGGTTATAAATTAGGATTGACACCTTTTTTCCTTCCTAGTTTTTGTAACAATCCCTCATTATTTGTAATCTATCTGTAAATTGACTTAGTACTCTCTCTTCCTATAATTCTTTCTTCCTAAACTTATTAGTTTAATCTGCCAAATTAGGATAAAGGTATCTCTTTAACACCTCTATACCAGGTGATAAAATGAACTATGTCGAATTTAGAAGTTTTTTGGTACTTTGACGTATCTACCCCCATAAATAAATAAACGGGTGAGAATGAATATAATAGAAATATGTCATCATTGGAGGAAATATAATGTTTGCTAATCCTGAAATCGGAATAGACCTTGGCACTGCAAATATACTTGTGTATACAAAACAAAAAGGAATCGTATTGAATGAACCTTCCGTTGTAGCGATCGATTTGGAAACAAAAAATGTTGTGGCGGTTGGAGCTGAAGCAAAAGAAATGGTCGGTAAGACTCCTCAGAATATCGTACCGATCCGTCCATTGAAAGATGGTGTAATCGCTGACTATGATGTAACAGCTCAATTATTGAAAGAAATATTGAAAAAAGTAAGCAAAGTGATGGGCGCTTCCCTTCGCAAGCCTACTATTGTTGTCTGTACGCCTTCTGGCAGTACTTCCGTTGAAAGACGCGCTATACATAATGCAGTCAAATCGTATGGTGCAAAAAATGTTCATTTGATCGAAGAACCCATCGCTGCAGCGATCGGGGCAGACTTGCCAGTAGACGAGCCGGTGGCAAATGTGATCGTCGACATCGGCGGCGGTACAAGCGAAGTCGGCATCATCTCATTCGGCGGCGTTGTTTCCTGCCGTTCCGTGCGAATCGGCGGGGATTCCATGGATGAAGAAATTGTTCAATACATCCGCAAGCACTACAACATTTTGATCGGGGAAAGAACGGCAGAGCAAATCAAGATGGAAATAGGCCATGCTTTGATCGAACATGATGAACTGATGATGGATGTCCGCGGCCGCGATATGGTGACAGGACTGCCTAAAACGATCGGCATTTCATCGAAAGAAGTACAGGTTGCCCTTAAGGAATCATTGGAACAAATCCTGGAAACCATCCGCATGACATTGGAAGACTGCCCACCGGAACTCAGCGGGGATATCGTCGACCATGGTGTCATTTTGACAGGCGGCGGCGCATTGCTAAAAGGTATGCAGCAATGGCTTGCTTCTGAGATTTCCGTTCCCGTGCACTTGGCTCCGAACCCATTGGAATCTGTTGCAATCGGTACAGGCCGCGCCTTGCAAATGATCACCAAACTACAAAAAGCAGCAAAATAATAAAGAAAGGCGTATCAGTCAGCTGATACGCCTGTTTTTTTATGGAAAAGCGGAGAAGACCGCTTAGAAGAGGTGCCTTTTCCTCACGCAAGGCTTTATCGCTTCGGCCGCAGTTTCTGGTCTTTGGAGCTATACTGCACCAATCCAATGCCAACTCCGACCGGGTCAACCAAATAAGCAAGATGGAATGATTCAAAGTCCATTTTTTCGCGAACGACCACTGCTCCTTCCTCTTTGGCAGCTTGGATCGCTTTATCCAAATCCTCCACTTCAATCTGGATCCTGGTTCCATGCGGAAAATCATGCGGTCCCTTACTTATTCCCCCTCCGATTCCTCCATCAGCCTTCACCTCTTGATAGCCCCAATTCGGCTCCCCTATCTCCCAGCCGAAAACATTGGCGTAAAAACTGGCCGCCTTGGCAGGGTCTTGACTGTTCAGCTCAAATCCAACCACTTTTCCCTTGATTTTCTCCATGATTCCTCTCCTTATCTATGCAAAAGTTCGCGAATCTTATATGCATGTTCCTCGATTACCGGCCGCAACCCTGGATTGTAAAATACCGACGCAGGATGGTATGTCGGGAATATACGATATATATTCTCGGAAAAAATGAAAGAATCCTCCTCTAAGCTTTTTAATTGCTGAATCGGTTGTTCTATCAGCTTGCCGGCAACCTCTGTGATTCTCTCCTTCGAACCAGTTACCCTTTCCCAGCCAATTCTTCCTAATGTGACAAGGATATCCGGCTTTGCATGCGAGATTTCATAATCGAGTACGGGCGCATGCGCGAGTACCTCGGCCTTAGTAGGTGTCCGATTGTATTTCTTCGTAACAGTCTCCCCGCGGATCTGCTTTGTCTTATATTGATACGGTCTGCTTCTTACGGAGCTAGAGATGAATACTTCTGATCGATCGACTCCAGCACGCTCCAAAAACAAGTCCAGCTCCTTGCCAGCTCGTCCGCTGAATGGGACCAGACTATGTATTTCCGTTTCACCCGGTGCTTCACCAACAAAGAAAAGAACCGGATGCTTCGGTCCTCTACCAGGCAGGAAACCTTCACAAGGGTATGGAGCCATCCTTTCTTTGGCTAGCTGAACCAACTCATCAGGCAGCATATCAGTCAAGCTCCTGCAATAGATCGCGCAATGCACTGACTTCTTCTGCTGAGAGGGTGATTCCTTTACCCATCTTTTCGTGATCTGGCGCCCAGTCCCTGATATCATACTTCGGCTCGCGTCCATTCCAGCTGATCATGTTCAGCTCCTTCTGCCACCCCTTCGGTGATACAGAAATCACTCCCAGTTCCTTCACAATCTCATAAGATAATTCAGCCATCATTGCTCCCACCTTTTCCCTTTTCTAAAGTCTAGCAGAATTATTTGTTATAATGAAACGAAATATTCCATTGGAGGGGAAACCTATGCAACAGTCAATTAAATTGAGCGAAAGCCAGCGCACTGAAATGGTCCGTTCCCTGCAGAATTATTTTGAACAAGAAAAAGACGAGCAGCTAGGCGACCTGGCCGCAGGTCTGCTGCTCGATTTCATCGTCGAGGAATTAGGTCCCATTTTTTATAATGCTGGGATTGAAGCATCTTATCAGTTTATGAATGAGAAGATCGAGGATCTATTCGGGATACAGGTGAGGGAGCGTTGAGCGCTCCTCAATCCTCCAATAAATCATCCATTTCTTTTTTCACAGTCGATGCCTGCGATCCTATGATGATTTGCAGGTTATGCTGATCGACTTCCACAATTCCGTGTACACCCATTTGCTTGATTTTAGATTGATTCACTTGATCCATGTCTTTTATTTCGAGTCGCAGCCGCGTCATGCAATTATCGTTGATGAGTATGTTCTGTTTACCGCCAAGATTTTCAATCAGCTTCTGTGCCATATATCTATGATTGTTATGGGAAAGCTCAAGATCCTTTTCTTCCTCTCCCGCTGCCGCCTCATACACCTTATCCTCTATTTGTCCAATTATTGCTACTTGACGTTTTTTGATGACATAATAAAAAGTGAAATAATACAACAAAAAGAAAACGATACCCACCGGCAGGATAAGTAGTCCTCCATTGCTCAACCCCAAGTTCACGATGTAATCTATCAGTCCAGCTCCCCAAGAAAAACCATGCCTGATATGCAAAACGTATAGTACTGCACCAGCTAATCCTGTATAGAAGGAATGGATGAAGTACAGTAATGGTGAGGTAAACAAGAATGTGAATTCAACAGGCTCGGTAATGCCTGTAATAACTGATGTCGCAGCACCCGATGACATCAGGGTTTTTGTCTCCTGCTTTTTATACTTAGCTGCCCTTGCAATTGCCAAAGCGATAGCCGGGACCCCGAAAAGCATAGTGATATAAAATCCGCCAATGAAGAATCCCGCCATCGGATCTCCACTCAAGAATCTAGTGATTTCACCGGTGACTACTTCACCTGATGGTGTCGTATACTCCCCGAGTCCAAAATAGACGTACGTATTTAACACATGATGCAAACCAAATGGCAGCAGGAATCGATTCAAGAAGCCGAAGATGAATACCCCTATTGCTCCCAAGCCCATCAATGTCTTACTAAAGACATCGATACCCATTTGAGCATACGGCCATAACCAACTCATCAAACCTGCCACTAGTACCATTGTGAAAATAATGACTGTAATAGGGAATTTCTCCCCGCTAAAAAACGCGAACATATTCGGTAGTTTTGTATCTTTGAATTTATTATAGACGAAAGCTGCTATTAAACCAGCAAGCACTCCTCCGAAAACACTCATATTCAGTTCAGGATTCATTAAAGCAAGGCCTTCTTTAAGCACGATGATAGCGAGGAATCCAGTCAGGGCCGGTATTCCTTTATCTTTCGTTCTCGATAGTCCCATTGCAATACCGATGGCAATCAAGGCATCCATCTGTGTCAATATGACACCTGCTGCCTGAAATAAAGGGATATCCAACAGATCCTCGGCAGTGAGCCTATAAAGAATGCCAGCAATCGGTAAAGCTACAATCGGAATGAGCAATGATTTCCCTAACCTCTGCAAGAAATTGCGCATGCTTCCTCATCTCCTGATACTATAGACTTTTGAAAGTAGCCAGCTTCACGCCTTTACAGTTACTTAAAACTTGTTTTACTTTATCTGAGGTTAATAATTCTAATTCGTCCAATCTCGGATATGTGTACGAAGATCCTTCTACAACAGCCTTATCCAAGTAGCCCGGGTGACACATTACTTCCACTGAATCCGCTGCTTGGAACGCATTTGCAATACTTGCTTCATCCTTCAGTACATTCTCTACGTAATACTCGAACCGATTCGGGTGACACAGGTGATCTGGCAATCCCATATTGTTTCTCACTGGCAGATTGTATTCTTCTGCAAGCTGGCAAAAAACATCCCTTATTCCTTTATAAGTGTTGATATGGTGATGACTATCAAGATGTGTCGGATTGATACCAAACGATTTAAAGCGTTCAATCTGCGCCTTCCATTCGTCGTAGATTTCATCTAAATCGACATTAAAAGCGCTTTCATAAAAAGAGAGCCTTCTGAACCTTCCTTGCACATCTACAATCGTCTTATGCTTTTTCAGGATAGGTTCCCCACATGTCAGAACAAGATGTACACCTACTCCCAGACCACTATTTTCCTTTGCTAATTCGGCGGCATGTTCCGCACCGGGCATGTTTGTCATCAATGTAGCTGAACTTAGAACACCGTGCTGGAAGCAATCGATAATACCAAAATTGATTGCCCTTGAATAACCGAAATCATCTGCATTGATAATCAGCTTCTTCATTTTGTTTCCCCCTATTGAAAAGTTGGCCAATATTCCTTATTGGCTTCTTGCAGATCATGCAGGACACGCTTCGCTTTATCTGCGTCTATAACCGTTCGATTCAATGTCATCGCTTGTAACAATTTACGGTAGTCTTGTTCAAAATAAGCTTCACAAACCAGCCGCTCATATGCATACTGTCCTTCTATCAATCCCTTATGAAATACAGGAATCTCTCCAACGGCAAACGCCTGAATACCATCTTTTGCAAGTAATGCAGGTACTTCAATGATAGCATCCGAAGGCAAATTAGCTATGATACCGTCATTCTCCACCATCACGATATATCGCTCTTTTAAATTGTATGCAAGAGATGCAGCAGCCCTTATTATAAAAATGCCATGAATGTCCGCTTTCAGATTCTCCACTGCAGCAGAGCCTGCAGCAACTATCCGTTTACACATATCATGCACACGCTTTTGTCTGCCTTCTATGACCTGCCTCGCTCGTGTATGATCCGGATTCGACTTTTCAACTATTTTGTCGGGGTAAAGATAATATTGCAAGTAAGTATTTGGTAAGTAATCCGGGAAATCCAATAAAGTCTGGCGAGCCTGAGCAAAAGTCTCCTGCCAGGAAACATCATTGGCAATCTCTTCATCTTCTGGTCTGAAGCCTTCTTCGATGATCCGTTCTTTCAGGAGTTTCGTATAATCAGTTCCGTCTGCATGCACGATCTTGGTAAACCACCCGAAGTGATTCAAACCAAAATAATCTGCCGTCAAATCCCAGATATCCACTCCCAGTAATTTCGCGTAACTAATCATGATTGCAATCGGCATATCACAGATGTTCAAGATTCTGTTGTCTTCGGGGAACTGCTGTTTTAACGCATAAGCAACAATGGCAGCAGGGTTTGTATAATTCAGTATCCATGCTTCTTTGGAGATAGCCCGGATGTTTTTGACTAATTCTGTCATATCCTTTATGGACCGGATTCCATAAGCCATTCCTCCCGGCCCGCAAGTTTCTTGACCGACAACACCGTGAGATAATGGGATTTTTTCATCCAGTTCTCTCATTTCCAAACCACCTGTACGTATTTGGACAAATACAAAGTCAGTATTTCTGCAGGCTGTTTCCAAGTTAGTTGTGCTTTTGAATGTAAGATCACCACCATACTGCTCCTTCAGTAAGATGGCGGCAGCATCAGCTATGATCGATTGTCGCTTGTCATCCAGATCGTACAGCACCAGTTCTTTTAACGGGAAAGTTTCTTTCTCGGCAATTAGACTTTTGATCATCCCCAGAGTGTACGTACTTCCCCCGCCTACAATTGCAATTTTCAGTTTTTTTATCAACTCACCCACTCCCCTTCTTAATTAAAACAACTATAATACAAATATGAAAACCAATCAATATAATGTATTATAGTTGTATGTATTTTATAATTCATTACAATACAACACAGAGAGATATGAACGAGAGGTGATGTCTGGAAATGAAAAGTACGCCCCTTTATCGCCAGATAGCGAATGAAATTAAAAAAGATATTGCAAGAGGATATCTAAAAAAGGATGAGGCCATTCCTACCGAAATGGAACTGGCTGCTTCATTCCAGGCAAGCAGGGTAACGGTAAGGCAAGCATTGCAGTTATTAGTGAAAGAAGACCTGCTGTATAAAGTACATGGAAGCGGTACCTATGTGAAACAACAGAAAATCGAACATGACATCTACCGGCTGCAGAGTTTTACAGAAGAAATCATCAAACTTGGAAAAGTTCCTTCCAATAAGTTATTGACCTTCACCATCATGCATCCAGAGGAAGAAATCAGACGTCGTTTACAATTATCATCCGAGGCTCAAGTCTTTTATGTAAAACGACTGCGGTGTGCAGATGATGATCCAATTATTTTAGAGGAGACCTTCATGCCGATAGCCATGTTTCCTGACCTGACAGAAGACATCATGATGAATTCCAAATATGCCTACTTGGAAAGCAAAGGATTTCTTATAAAGGAAAGGATGGGAGAGATGATTCCGGCAATGCCTTCCCCGAATCTTATGAAGCTTCTCGAAATCGAAGAAACTGCCCCTATATTATCTATGCAGCTATGGGCTTTTCTGGAGAATGATATTCCATTTGAATACACACGATTATATTACCGCAGTGATCGTTACACATTTAAATTTAGTTCCAAAAGGTATTGAAAGAGCACATCTAACTTTCAGGGTGTGCCCTTTTCATCAAACAATATTCCACTCAGCATCTCCTTGAACAATTCCACTTGCTCTTTGAGCTTATCCCAGGAAACCGTTCCGATCATTGCCTGCAAATACATACCGTCCTGATGAAGAAAATAAATATTCCCGATTGCTTCACAATTCAAATCCTGGCGAAATTCCTTCTCTTCAATTCCTTTTTCAATGAGTTCTTTAAAATACGATGTTGCCCAAAGTATCCGCTCTTTGAAGAAAACCATCTTCTGATCATCCCGCCAATGCATCAACAAGTACTCGTAAACAACGGTACCAAAGGAGCTGGAAGCAGCGTGCAGCTGTTCGCAAGCCTGATCGATATATGCAATCAAAACTTGCCAGATAGAAGAACAAGTCGTAAGCATCTGTTCCATATAGCTTTCAAAACCCTTGTCCTTCTCAGCCATGATTGCCTGAAACATCGATTCGGTATTTGGATAATACGTATAAACCGCTCCCCTGCTCCATCCCGATGCTTCAACGATATCCGTCATTGTCGTATGCTGATACCCTTTCTTAATGAATACCTCTTCAGCCGTTCTGAGCACCTCGAGCCTTTTCTTTTCCTTGTATGCTTCTGTCACTTTTGGCAAGTGCGTCTCCTCCTTCTGTCTTACGAAAACTAAAAGCTGCTGCTATACCAAGAACAATCAGCAAACAGCCTGTCAGCATGAATCCATGAATCGGGCCAAAAATAGTCATGATGATGCCTCCGGCGGCCATCCCAACAACTGCACCTGCTCCCATGAAGCTGTTGATTGCACCATAAATTTTCCCCGTATCCGTAACCTTTGTCTGCAGCTGCACAGCTGTATGGAAAGGCATGCTTATCGAACTGAAGCCAAACCCAATCAAAAGAAACAGCAACGGCACTAGATATGCATAAATCTTATCCGGTAAATAACTAGCCACTCCAAGCAGCAGTACAACCGTACCTATTCCAAGTGTACCGAAAATAAGGGATGGAGCAAGCTTCAGCTGTAATCTCTTCGTACCGAACAGATAAGCAGCAAGAAACATACCTGCACCGCTGGCAGCAATTGAATAGCCGAAAATGGCAGTCGGCTGTTCCAAAACAAGCCGTAGCAGAACCATCACTTGACTATCGGCAAACTGAAGGACTAGCATAGCGGAACTGATGAGCAGCAGAGCGACATATAGCTGAGGAGACTGACGGATCAGCTGGAAACCCACCCTCATCTCTCCTGTTCGTTCAAAGCTCTTCCGTTCTGCCTTTACTCTTCCAACCTTGATGGTGCTTAATAAAATTACAGCTAACAGAAACGTACCGATATCAATGAGTAAGATATGCCTGACTTCCATGACAATCAGAAGCGAACCTCCTAGGACAGGGCCTGCTATTTTGCTGACCGTCCCTAATACTTCACTAACTGCAATGGCATTCGGCATCTGTGCATGGAACAAGCTGTTTCACCAAACCGTTCTCTGCTGGTGCAAAGACAGCAGCCAGGCACCCGATGGTAAAGAATATCAAGTAAATTTGCCAGATGGATGATGCCGCAAATAACATACTGACTGCTGCTGCCCGAAACAAAGCCGTAGCAATCATCACATGCTTCCTGTTCCATCGATCAGCCATGGTTCCTGCCAGCGGGCCAAGAAGAATACCCGGAATCGCCTGACTAAGCACCAATCCAGATAATTCGACTGACGTGGCTTGAAACGTTACAGAAACCAAAGTGAACATGGCCAGCACATGCAGCCAATCGCCTAGCCCCGAAATAAATTGTGCAGCCTGAAGTGAGATAAAGCGTTTATTTTGCCATAATGACCTTTTCATCTTATACCCCCTTATAATAATGACACTATCGTCATTATTATAAACGACAAAAGTGTCATTTAAAATAAAAAAATAAAAGACCGAGCATTTTGAACTGCACCCCAAAAGTTAGAGTAACACTAACTTTTGGGGTGCTTTATTATGGTTAAATATAGTCAAGAATTTAA
>NZ_JBFEGH010000018.1:0-66930 GCF_047228925.1 Terribacillus jepli
GAACACAGCAGTTAAGCTCTTCAGCGCCGATGGTAGTTGGGTTCGCCCCTGCGAGAGTAGGACGCTGCCAGGCAAGACAGAAAAAAATCCCTGATCCATATAAGGATCAGGGATTTTTTTCTGTCTTGCCTTATCTTTCTGTCAATTAGGGAATATAAGTATTTCACTTCATACTAACGTGGGGATATTCATATACTGCTAAGAGAAAGAAGGGAAGCGTAGATGGAGCAGTACTTTAATGATCAATTCTTAACTGTAATGTTTAAAATAATAATAGCAATATTCTTGTCGGGTGCAATCGGGATGGAACGTGGGATGGGTAACCACCATGCTGGTTTAAGGACTCATATCCTCGTAGGGGTAGGATCCTGTCTTATGATGATTTTATCCTTGTACGGTTTTACGGAATTCAGTGAAGAGCATGCCTATGTGCGATTCGATCCTGCACGTATACCTTCTTATGTCATCAGCGGCATTGGTTTCTTGGGAGCAGGAACGATCCTGGTCAATGGAACGACCGTACGAGGCCTCACGACAGCCGCATCTGTCTGGACCGTAGCGGGTCTTGGTCTGGTGATAGGGGCGGGAATGTATATGGAAGCTGTATTCACAACTATCATCATTCTATTGGTCCTCATATTCCTGAATAATTTTGAAAAACTGTTTTTATCCAGCAAAAAGCAGAAAGCATACCGTCTTGATATTGAATTGGATAGAGAAGAAAGCATAGCTCCTATTATGGAAATACTCGAGCGCCATCATCTGGCATTGACAAATATGAAAATGAAAAAACATCACCATGATAGCAGGTTGCTGCATGTCGAGCTGGAAACACGTCATGCTATAAATGAAATGGAACTCTTTGAGGAATTGACTGACCTGACGAATATTAAATCAGTCTGTACGGTGAAAAGTTAAAACCCTTTTTAAGGGTTTTTTTCTGTTTTTGGGGGCTATGCTAAAGAAGAAGAGCTTTGCATTCCTCCTGCAAAATGTATATAATATAGTCAAAGATAGTCAAAGTCAAAAGAAGGGAGGAACTTGTGTGAGTAATAATATATCTGACATAATCGAGGCATATTTGAAGCAGATTCTTCAGTCAACGGATACGCAGGAAGTGGAGATAAAGCGAAGCGAAGTAGCCAATCGTTTTCAATGCGTGCCTTCGCAGATTAACTACGTCATCAAAACGAGATTCACCATCGAAAAGGGATACCTGGTCGAAAGCAAGCGTGGCGGCGGCGGTTATATTCGTATAATTCGGGTAAAACATCATACAGAAGCAAGTTTGATAGATGACGTGATCGAAATGGTGCAGCCGAGAGTTTCGCAGCAGACCGCCAACAGTGTGATTGAACGGCTGGCTGAAGAGGATATCCTGACAGAACGGGAAGCGAAGATCATGCTTAGAGCAACCAACCGGGAAACACTAGCCTTCCCTCTTCCTCTTCGCGATGAGGTCAGGTCCCGTATCCTGGTTTCAATGCTGACTGCTATCAAGTACTAGTCAGGTAAGGAGGGCATTAGGATGGAATGTCAAGAATGTCATATAAGACCAGCTACATTACATTTGACGAATGTCGTCAATGGGCAGAAGACAGAAATGCATGTGTGCGAACAATGCGCGAAAGAGAACGGATATGTCTCCTACGGCCAAGAAGGGTATTCCCTGCATAACTTATTATCTGGTCTATTTCATATGAATCCAGCGACTGTTCAAGGACATAAACACTTCACTCAAGCTCCAGCAACACTTGCTTGTCCGAAGTGCGGACTCACATATAATGAATTCACCAGAATAGGTAAATTTGGATGTGCATCCTGCTATGAAACATTCGAGGATAATTTGAACCCCATATTCCGTCGCGTACACAGTGGTAATACCAAACACGAAGGCAAGATACCGAAGCGGATGGGCAGCGGTATAGAGAAGAAACGAAAGATCGCTGCATATCGGGAATCCATGCAGCAATACATCCAAGCAGAAGAATTCGAAAAAGCAGCAGAGCTCCGCGATAAGATACGTTCTTTGGAGCAGCAGTCAGATGAACGGGAAGAGGGTGAGGGCTAATGTCACTTGAGAAATTCATGAGTGATGCAATCAGCCCATGGATGAAAGAGAATGGACCAGACTGTGATATCGTTATGAGCAGCCGTATCCGGTTAGCCAGAAACTTTGAGAATCGCACTTTCCCTTTGATTGCTAAAGCGGAGGATTTGGATGACGTACTCAATTTCTTCCAAGACAGCTACCAAGATGCTTCCTTCAAAGATCGCGGACAGATGCAATTCGTTCGCATTGCCGATCTGTCACCGATCGAGAAAAAAGTTTTTGTCGAGAAACACTTAATAAGCCCTCATTTGGCAGAACACGCAGAGGAAGCAGGAGTTTTGCTCTCTGAAAGCGAACAAGTCTCTATCATGGTAAATGAAGAGGATCACCTGCGCATTCAGCTATACTTACCAGGCTTCCAGCTGCAAAAGGCACTCCAAGAGGCATTTGAAGTGGATGATTGGCTTGAGCAGAAGATAACATATGCTTTCGATGAAGAAAGGGGTTATCTGACGACTTGTCCGACGAATGTAGGGACGGGGCTTCGAGCTTCGGTCATGATGCATCTGCCTGCTTTGACCATGACGCATCAGATGAACCGGCTGACACCGGCAATCAACCAGCTTGGGCTTGTGGTTCGCGGCATTTATGGAGAAGGCAGCGAAGCTCAAGGCAATATCTATCAGATATCCAACCAGATCACCCTGGGAAAATCCGAACACGATATTGTCGAGGATCTGGAAAGTGTGGTTAGCCAACTGGTCGAGCAGGAAAGGCAGGCTCGTCAGACATTGACACAGGAGCTGAGCATTCAGCTGGAGGATCGGATCTTCCGTTCTTATGGTACGCTGCGGTACAGCCGTATCATCGAATCCAAGGAAGCTGCAACCTGCTTATCCGATGTTAGGTTAGGCATTGATCTTGGGTATATAGAAGATATGCCTCAATCTATACTTAATGAATTAATGGTATTGATACAGCCGGGCTTCCTTCAACATTATGCGAAAAGGAGTCTGTCTGGCAGAGAACGAGATGTATTACGTGCATCCCTCATCAGGGAGCGGATGCATTTGGAAAATAACTGATTGATCGAGGAGGAATTCCTATGATGTTTGGACGCTTCACGGAAAGAGCGCAAAAGGTCCTTGCACTTGCACAAGAAGAAGCAGTGCGTCTTGGACATAATAATATCGGTACAGAACATATTCTATTGGGTCTTGTGAGCGAAGGTGAAGGAATCGCTGCTAAGGCTCTGACGACACTGGGATTGGAAACAGAGCGTATTCAGGAAGAGGTGGAGCAGCTGATCGGGCGCGGCCAGAAGATCACTGGTACACCTTACTACACGCCGCGTGCGAAGAAAGTGATCGAGCTTTCCTTGGACGAAGCGAGAAAGCTAGGTCATTCCTATGTAGGCACGGAGCATATCCTTCTCGGTTTGATTCGTGAAGGAGAAGGCGTCGCAGCACGTGTGCTGAATAATCTTGGAGTCAGCTTAAATAAGGCTCGTCAGCAAGTATTGCAGCTTCTGGGCAGTAATGAGTCATCTGCCGGGAAACAACGAGGCAGTCAGTCTGCCAGAGCGAATACGCCGACACTTGATTCCTTGGCACGAGATCTTACCGCAATTGCCAAAGAAGGCAATATCGATCCGGTCATCGGCCGTGAAAAAGAAATCGAGCGTGTCATTCAAGTCCTCAGTCGCCGTACCAAGAATAACCCTGTCTTGATCGGGGAGCCTGGTGTAGGTAAAACGGCAGTTGCTGAAGGTCTTGCACAGCAGATCATTAACAATGAAATACCAGAAATCCTTCGGGATAAGCGTGTCATGACGCTTGATATGGGTACTGTCGTGGCAGGTACGAAATACCGCGGGGAATTCGAGGATCGCCTGAAAAAAGTGATGGAGGAGATCCGTCAGGCAGGTAATATCATCCTCTTCATCGATGAGCTGCATACACTTATCGGTGCAGGCGGAGCAGAAGGGGCAATCGATGCTTCCAACATCCTGAAACCATCCTTGGCACGTGGGGAGCTGCAATGCATCGGTGCTACCACATTGGATGAGTACCGCAAGTACATCGAGAAGGATGCAGCATTGGAGCGCCGCTTCCAGCCGATCCAAGTCGATGAACCATCAGTTGAGGAATCCATTCAGATCCTTACAGGCTTGCGTGATCGATATGAAGCCCATCACCGTGTAACGATCACGGATGATGCGATTCGTGCAGCAGCAGAGTTCTCTGATCGTTATATCACAGATCGTTTCCTGCCGGATAAAGCGATCGACTTGATTGATGAAGCAGCTTCCAAAGTACGTCTTCGTTCTTACACAGCTCCGCCCAACTTGAAAGAGCTTGAGCAGAAGCTGGAGGAAGTGCGCAAAGAGAAAGACGCTGCCGTTCAAAGTCAGGAATTCGAAAAAGCAGCTTCCTTGCGCGATACAGAGCAGCGCCTGCGTGATCAGCTGGATCAGACGAAGGATCAATGGAAAGAGAAGCAAGGTCAGGAAAGCAGTGAAGTCACTGTGGAGGACATCGCTTCAGTCGTTTCCATCTGGACTGGAGTGCCGGTAGCCAAACTGACAAAGGATGAATCGGAACGTTTGCTCAATATGGAGCAGACATTGCATGGCCGTGTAATCGGCCAAGAGGAAGCGGTTGTCGCTATTTCCAAAGCGATACGCCGGGCGCGTGCAGGTCTTAAGGATCCAAAACGTCCGATCGGTTCCTTCATCTTCCTTGGTCCAACAGGTGTCGGTAAAACAGAATTAGCACGAGCTTTGGCTGATTCCATGTTCGGAGATGAAGATGCGATGATCCGTATCGATATGTCTGAATACATGGAACGCCACTCCACTGCACGTCTTGTTGGTTCCCCTCCGGGATATGTCGGGTATGAAGAGGGTGGTCAGCTTACCGAGAAAGTTCGTCGCAAGCCATACTCCGTCGTCTTGCTTGATGAGGTGGAAAAAGCACACCCAGAGGTCTTCAACATCTTGCTCCAAGTGTTGGAAGATGGCCGTCTGACGGATTCAAAAGGTCGTCTGGTCGATTTCCGCAATACGATTCTGATCATGACTTCCAACGTCGGAGCAAGTGAGCTGAAACGCAGCAAATCACTAGGGTTCACTTTGGATAGTGAAGATCAGAATTTCAAGGATATGAAGGCGAAAGTGACAGAGGAACTGAAGAAAGCATTCCGTCCTGAGTTCTTGAACCGAATCGATGAAACGATTGTGTTCCATCCGCTAGAGAAGAAACACATGAAAGATATCGTCACATTGATGGCAGACCAGCTTAAAAAACGTCTTGCACAGCAGGATATCGAGTTCACGCTGACGGATGCTGTTATTGAGAAGATCGCTGATGACGGCTTTGATGCGGAATATGGTGCTCGTCCATTACGCCGTGCAATTCAGAAGAATATCGAAGATCTGTTATCAGAGGAACTCCTGCGCGAGAATATCCGCAAAGGGCAACAAGTGAATATAGATGTTGATAAAGAAGGTAAGTATGTCGTTACTGGCAAATAATGAATAGGGAGGTGTATACGCCTCCCTTTTTGCTATTATATTTGTGTAATTATTTCTATATTAATGATTTTATTTGATATATTTCTGTAACTTTTATGCCGTAATTATCGTATAAAATGATAGAGAAGGATTTGATAGGTTTGGCAAAGAGAAAGACGAAGTATGTTTGTCAGGAATGTGGATATGAATCCGCTAAATGGATGGGCAAATGCCCAAGCTGCAATAATTGGAATACCTTTACGGAAGAAGTGGTTTCACCGGCTGGCAGTGGTGCTTTTCGTCATTCAAATACAACGACTGCTGCAAAGCCTCAATCGATCACAGCCATCCATTCCGAAAAGGAGCCGCGGGTGACGACGAATCTTCCTGAGTTCAACAGGGTACTCGGCGGCGGTATCGTAGCAGGATCGCTTGTACTTATCGGCGGTGACCCAGGTATCGGTAAGTCGACCTTGCTTTTGCAGGTCAGCGCACAGCTGGCTGAAAAGGAATTACCTGTCCTGTATATCTCGGGAGAGGAATCTGCACGGCAGACGAAACTGAGGGCCGATCGTCTTGGCGTAAAAGCTGATCAGCTTTATGTATTATCAGAGACCAATCTGCAGGACATCACACGGCATATAGAGGATGTGAAACCGGCGTTTGTCGTTGTCGACTCCATCCAGACCGTTTACCGGGAAGAAGTCACCAGTGCGCCAGGGAGCGTTTCGCAGGTGAGGGAGTGTACCAGTGAGCTGATGCGGGTTGCCAAAACGAATGGCATACCGATTTTCCTCGTCGGTCATGTAACGAAAGAAGGCGCAATTGCTGGTCCGAGACTTCTTGAACATATGGTGGATGCTGTACTTTATTTTGAAGGGGAACGGCACCATACATTCCGGATTTTGCGAAGCGTGAAGAACCGGTTTGGAAGTACAAACGAAATGGGTATCTTCGAGATGAAGGAAGAAGGATTAAGGGAAGTGACGAACCCGTCTGAAATCTTCCTGGAGGAAAGATCGCAAGGAGCAGCAGGATCGACAGTTGTGGCATCGATGGAAGGAACACGGCCGGTCCTCGTTGAAATTCAGGCACTCATCTCACCGACTAGCTTCGGAAACCCAAGGCGTATGGCTACCGGTACAGATCATAACCGGGTACCGCTATTGATGGCAGTACTGGAGAAGCGGGTCGGGCTTATGCTTCAGAACCAGGATGCATATGTCAAGATTGCCGGAGGTATGCGTTTGGACGAGCCAGCCATCGATCTTGCGGTGGCTGCAAGCATTGCATCCAGTTTCAAGGACAAGCCGACCAAGCCGGATGATGTATTGATCGGCGAGGTAGGTTTGACAGGGGAAGTAAGACGTGTATCCCGCATAGAACAGCGTGTTCAGGAAGCGGCCAAGCTCGGCTTCAAGCGAGCAATCGTACCGAAGAAAAACCTGGATGGCTGGACAGTCCCATCGAGTATCAAAGTTGTTGGAGTCAACTCAGTAAGTGAAGCACTCCGAATTGTGTTGGGAGAGGATTAACCTCTCCTTAAATGGTAATATTTTTTGACATTTCATCTAAAACTATGCTACTATGTAATATTTACTAAATTGACTGGTATTCTAAAACGTGCTACGGTTAAACTGCAATTATTTATTTTTACGTCTAATATATTTTGTTTCAGGTAATACTTTCTATTAGGAGGTGACAGTAATGTTAAAGCGAATCGTGCAATTATTTATTATCGTTGCAGGCGGTATGGTCGGGTTTCTCTACATCCCTAAATTGATGGATCTAGCGAACCTTACCAACATTGGTTGGCTGAATTCCCCGATCGTCGGATTGATTGGCGGAGCTATTCTATTATTCTTATTACTGTTTTGGGTGGTCGATTATATTGTCGGCTTCATCCATTGGGTAGAGGACTCACTGGTTAAGACACCAGCTGCTGATTTGTTCTTTGGCAGCATCGGGCTCATTATTGGTTTGGTTGTAGCGTACTTGATTACGATTCCGATCCGTGGTATCGGTTTTGTGCTTGTATCGGAAGTGCTGCCGCTGTTTGTGACCATTTTCCTCGGTTACATCGGGTTCCAGGTCGGTTTCAAACGTCGGGATGAATTCCTGAATATGATGATGCTGGCGAAAAAGGACAAGAAGAAGGCTGCAGATGAGCAAGAAGCTGGAGAAGAGAAAATCCAAGCTCTCCAGCCTAAATCGAAGCTGTTGGATACGAGTGTCATCATCGATGGAAGAATCGCTGATATTTGTGAAACGAATTTCCTCGAGGGTACGATTGTCATCCCGCAATTCGTATTGAATGAGCTCCAGCATATCGCGGATTCATCTGATGCATTGAAGCGAAATCGCGGTCGTCGCGGTCTGGATGTCCTGAACCGGATTCAAAAGGATATGCCTGGTGTCAAAGTGGAATTTTACGAAGGTGATTTCGAGGATATTCCGGAAGTGGATTCCAAGCTTGTCAAATTGGCAAAGGTCATCGATGGTATCGTCGTTACGAATGATTTCAATTTGAATAAAGTATGTGAATTCCAGAATGTACCGGTGCTGAATATCAATGATTTGGCTAATGCGGTGAAACCGGTTGTCATTCCTGGAGAGGAATTGACTGTCCAGGTGATCAAGGACGGGAAAGAGCATAATCAAGGCGTGGCTTACTTGGATGACGGAACGATGATCGTTGTCGAGGAAGGGAAGAACTATATTGGCAAGACGATCGAAGTGCTTATTACAAGTGTCTTGCAAACTTCTGCCGGCCGAATGATCTTTGCAAAGCCTAAATTACTTGAAAAAGCATTGTGAAAAAGTATAACATGATAGAAGTAGACAAAAGTGATAACATGGGATGTTATCGCTTTTGTTTGGATTCGATATAAAATAAGGCGGTAAAATAGATGTATTATCAAGCTATCGTGTTAGCTGCCGGGCAAGGAAAGCGGATGCAGACCGGTCGTAATAAGCAATTCCTCACAATTGGACAAAAGCCGCTCATTGTCCATACGCTGACAGTTTTCGACAAGGATCCTTGGTGTGGATCCATCACGCTTGTTGTAAGCAAGGCTGATCGCAAATTGATGCTTCAGCTGCTGAAAGCTCAAAAATGGTCGACACCGATCAATTTGACAGACGGCGGCAGCGAGCGGCAGGAGAGTGTCCTGATGGGGCTGGAAGCATTGCCTGAGAAGTCCGGTATGGTATTCATACACGATGGCGCTCGGCCATTTGTCACAATTGACAGGCTCCATGCTCTGGCCGAAGCGTGTCAGCAGCATCGCGCTGCTATCCTGGCGGTTCCTGTCACCGACACGATCAAGCTTCGTCGAGGCAATCGTCTGGAGACGATGGATCGCGGGCTGCTGTGGGCTGCTCAGACACCGCAGGCCTTTGATTATCAGCTGATCTATGACGCCCATGTGTCAGCAAAGGTCGACGGAATGCTTGGTACAGATGATGCATCCTTGGTCGAGCGGATCGACCAAGATGTCTTCATTGTAGAAGGCAGCTACGATAACATGAAGCTTACAACACCAGAGGATTTATACAAAGCGGAAGCATTTCTAAATGGCAAATAAAGCGAGGTCACATTATGTTTCGAATTGGACAAGGATTTGATGTACATGCATTTGCGGAGGGCAGACCTTGTATCATCGGCGGAATCACGATTCCCCATGAGCTAGGATTGCTTGGTCATTCAGATGCAGATGTACTATTACATACAATTGCCGATGCTTGTCTTGGTGCCTTGGCACTGGGCGATATCGGCAAACATTTCCCGGATACAGATCCTGCTTTCAAGGATGCGGACTCGGAAGTATTACTGCGTCATGTATGGCAGCTTGTAAAAGAACAAGGCTACAAACTAGGGAACTTGGATTGTACAGTCATTGCACAAGCACCGAAAATGGCACCATATATTGATCAGATTCGTGAAAATGTAGCGGGAATGCTCGATGCGGAACCGGGTCAGATCAATGTGAAAGCAACAACAACAGAACAGCTTGGCTTCACTGGCCGGAAGGAAGGAATCGCTGCGCAAGCAGTCGTCCTTTTGCAGCAAGCCTAACATAACCGAAAGGGAGTTATTCATATGTCAAAACCTGTACGTGTGCGCTATGCGCCAAGTCCGACTGGACATTTGCATATTGGAAACGCACGAACTGCACTATTCAATTACTTATATGCCCGTCATCATGATGGAAAATTCATCGTCCGCACAGAAGATACGGATCAGAAACGAAATGTAGAGGGCGGCGAGGAAAGTCAGTTCAGTTATTTGAAATGGCTTGGTATCAAATGGGACGAAGGTGCCGATATCGGCGGCGAGTATGGCCCGTACCGTCAATTGGAGCGCTTGGATATCTATAAAAAATATGTAGATGAATTGCTGGATCGCGGTCTTGCTTACAAATGCTATGTGACGGAAGAGGAACTGGAGAAAGAGCGCGAGGAGCAAAAAGCGAACGGACAAGTGCCTAAATATTCTGGTGCACACCGTGATCTGACACCGGAACAGCAAGAGCAATTCGAAGCAGAAGGCAGACAGCCGAGCATCCGCTTCCGCGTGCCGGAGAACAAAACATACAAGTTCAACGACATCGTTCGTAATGAGATCAGCTTCGAATCCAGTGATTTCGGTGATTGGGTCATCGTGAAGAAAAATGGCATTCCGACATATAACTTCGCTGTGGCAATCGATGACCATTTGATGGAGATTTCACATATCCTTCGCGGGGAAGAACATATTTCCAACACGCCGAAGCAGCTGATGATTTATGAAGCTTTCGGCTGGGAGCCGCCTCAATTTGGCCATATGACATTGATCCTGAACGAAAATCGCAAGAAGCTTTCCAAGCGCGATGAGCATATCCTGCAGTTCATCGAGCAATACAAGAACCTAGGATATCTGCCGGAAGCGATGTTCAACTTCATCAGCCTGCTCGGCTGGTCGCCAGTCGGTGAAGAAGAGATCTTCTCCAAAGAAGAAATCATCAAGATTTTCGATCCGAACCGTCTATCCACTTCTGCAGCAATCTTTGATCCGCAGAAGCTGAAATGGATGAATAACCAATATATCAAGTCTGAGGATGCCGGTCGCATCGAGAAATTGACTTTGCCGCATTTGATTCAAGCGGGCAAGCTGCCTGAGAATATGGAAGACTCCCGTCGGGAATGGGCTGCTGAGCTTATTGCGCTCTATAAAGAACAGTTGAATTATGGCGCGGAGATTGTCGAGCTGACAGAGCTATTCTTCCAGGACGAGATTTCATATGATGAAGAGGCAATGGCAGTGCTTCAGGATGAGCAAGTACCAGAAGTCTTAAAAGCATTCTCTGCACAACTCGCTGCATTGGAATCATTCGAGCCGGATGCAATCAAAGGTGCAATCAAAGCGACACAGAAACAGACTGGACAAAAAGGCAAAAAGCTCTTCATGCCTATCCGTGTAGCAACTACAGGTGTCACACATGGTCCGGAACTGCCGAATTCCATCCACTTGCTTGGTGAGACAGTTGTACAGAACCGTCTTCGTGCAGCAATCGAGCGACTGACAAAGTAAAATATTCACTTTTTCACTGAAATATAATATAGTATTACTACACATTTGAACGTAGAAGAGGAGAAGTACGCATCTGCCTTTCCATTCAGAGAGAGCCGCATACGCTGCGAGCGGCTTTGGAAAGCTTTTGCTGAAATGCACCTCGGAGTCTTTTGCCGAACTGTTAGTAGGTAAAAGCGGTTCTCACCGTTATCAGAGTGAAGCTGGGGAAGCCAATAGGCTCGCCCAAATAGAGTGGAACCGCGCAAAAAGCGTCTCTGTCGTTGTACAGGGACGCTTTTTTTCGTGAAACAATACATGCGGAAAGGAAGGGCAAAATGGGATTTTTCAAGATGCTGAAAGAGGATGTTATGGTCGTCTTCGACCAAGATCCAGCTGCTCGCTCATATCTGGAAGTTATCCTTACGTATTCCGGCTTGCATGCCATTTGGGCACATCGGATTGCACACCAATTGTATAAGCATAAATTCTATTTCCTTGCCCGCGTTGTTTCACAAGTGAGCCGTTTCTTCACTGGCATTGAAATACATCCTGGAGCTACGATCGGCCGACGTTTCTTTATTGATCACGGCATGGGTGTCGTCATCGGGGAGACATGTGAAATCGGTGATAATGTGACAATCTTCCAAGGGGTGACGCTTGGGGGTACTGGGAAGGAAAAAGGCAAACGGCATCCGACTGTCAAGGATAATGCGCTTATCGCGTCAGGAGCCAAGGTATTAGGTTCGATCACGATTGGTGCCAATTCAAAGATAGGAGCAGGCTCTGTTGTTTTGCAGGATGTTCCGGACTGTTCGACGGTCGTCGGCATCCCGGGGCGCGTCGTCATAAAAGATGGTGAACGTATCAGGAGAGATTTGAATCATCAGGATTTGCCAGACCCAGTTGCGGAGAAGCTAAGGAAAATGGATCTGGAAATCAAAGAACTGCAGCGGGAGTTAGCCGCAGCAAAAGGAGAGAAGCAGCATGTCGGTAAAAATTTATAATACATTGAGCCGGAAAAAGGAGCCATTCGTTCCGATTGAGGAAGGAAAAGTAAGCATGTACGTCTGCGGACCGACTGTTTACAATTACATTCATATCGGTAATGCAAGACCGCCGATCGTATTCGATACAGTCCGCCGTTATTTGGAGTATCGCGGATATGATGTTAAGTACGTCATGAACTTCACGGATGTCGATGACAAAATCATAAACGCAGCGAAAGAAATGGGGGAAGATGTCTACGCAGTAGCAGAGAAATTCATCCAAGCGTATAAGGAAGATACATCTGCACTAGGAGTCAAGGATGGGGCACTTCACCCGCGTGTTACGGATAGCATGGAAGAGATCATCGATTTTGTCCAAGGCTTGATTGATAAAGGCTATGCGTATGTATCCGAAGGTGATGTCTATTTCCGCACACGTTCCTTTGATGGGTACGGCAAATTATCTCATCAGTCCATTGATGAATTACGTTCAGGTGCCCGCATCCGTGTCGGGGAGCAAAAGGATGATCCTCTTGATTTCGCCCTTTGGAAAAATGCGAAGCCGGGAGAGATTTCCTGGGATACCCCTTGGGGAAAAGGACGTCCGGGCTGGCATATCGAATGCTCCGCTATGGTGAAGAAGCATCTTGGTGACACAATCGATATCCATGCAGGCGGAACCGATCTTACTTTCCCGCACCATGAAAATGAGATCGCTCAATCAGAGGCCCTTAATGGGAAGTCATTTGCGAACTATTGGATGCATAACGGCCACATCAATATCGATAACGAGAAAATGTCCAAGTCACTGGGCAACTTCATCCTTGCGCATGATTTAATCAAGAAACATGATCCGCAAGTATTGCGGTTCTTCATGCTGACCGTACATTACCGCAATCCGATCAATTTCACGGATGAATTATTGGAAAGTGCCAAAACAGGCCTGGCGCGAATCAAGAATGCTTATGATAATCTGCAGCATCGAAAAGCTGCCAGCACGAACCAGGATAGCAATGTCAAAGAAGTGATGGAGGCAATCCAAGAGCTCACAGCACGTTTCGAGCAGGAAATGGATGATGATTTCAATACAGCCAATGCGGTTTCTGTTTTATTCGATCTAGCTAGAGAGGCGAATGTCTACTTGCAGCAAGAACAAACATCAGAACAAGTCATCGAAGCCTTCACCAAAGCATTCGAAGATCTTGGCGGCGTGCTTGGAATCATTTTCGCTGCCGAAACAGAATTGTTGGATGATGAAATCGAAGACTTGCTGAATCAGCGAGTAAAAGCACGCAAAAACCGCGATTTCCAGGAAGCGGACCGGATCCGTGATTTGCTCAAAGAGAAAAATATCATCCTGGAGGATACATCACAGGGGACGCGCTGGAAAAGAGGATAATGCATGAACGTCAAACAAATGAAAAGTCTGGCACTCGCTTATATGGGGGACGCTGTTTATGAGATCTATGTCCGCCGGCATCTGTTGCAAAAAGGAGAGGTGAAACCGAACCAGCTGCATCAAGCGGCCGTCACCTTCGTTTCCGCCAAGTCGCAAGCGAAGGTGATTCGGGATTGGCTCGAACAGGACATGCTGTCGGAGGAAGAACAGGCGATCTTTCGGAGAGGGCGTAATGCCAAGTCCGGTACGGTGCCTAAAAATACGGATGTACAGACGTACAGATACAGCACAGGCTTTGAAGCGTTGATTGGGTATCACTATCTGCTGGAAAATACAGATCGGCTCGAGACCCTTATACAAGCAGCTATCACACACGTAGAAGAAAGGAGTCAGCAGCATGGCAGATGAATGGATAATCGGTAAGAATCCTGTCACGGAAGCATTGCGATCCGGCAGATCGATCAATAAAATCATGGTTTCGGAGCATTTGCAGCCAAAGACATGGCAGTCGATACAGGATCTTGCAAAAACGAACGGTACTATTGTGCAAAAAGTGCCGAAGCGTAAATTGGATCAATTGATCGAGGGGAATCATCAGGGGATTGTTGCTTCGGTTGCAGCTTATGAATACAGTACAGTGGATGATTTATTCCGTGCAGCAGAGGAACGGGGAGAAGAGCCATTCTTCATCATCTTGGATGAAATGGAGGATCCCCATAATCTCGGTTCGATCCTGAGGACAGCGGATGCAGTCGGAGCGCATGGCGTCATCATTCCGAAGCGTCGTTCTGTCAGTCTGACAGCTACTGTAGCGAAGACATCCGCTGGTGCGATCGAATATATTCCGGTGGCACGTGTAACGAATTTGGCTAAGACGATCGATCAGCTCAAGGAACGGAATGTATGGATTGCTGGGACAGCAGCGGAGGGTGCGATTGATTATCGCCGTCTCGATGCAGTCGGAGCAATCGCCCTTGTCATTGGAAATGAAGGAAAAGGTATCAGCCGGCTGGTGCGGGAGAAATGTGACTGGACAGTTTCACTGCCGATGCAAGGGAAGGTCACATCGCTCAATGCCAGTGTTGCGGCTAGTCTTCTCATGTATGAAGTAAACCGCCAGCGTCATCCGCTAGGGGAATAATCATGGTCATTTTGGTGGTCGATGGCTATAACGTCATCGGGGCATGGGAAGAACTTCATGCACTCCGCGATAAAGATTTTGAACAGTCCCGTCAGCTGCTGATCGAGAAGCTGGCCGAGTATCAGGCTTACACTGGTCATCGAGTCATCGTCGTATTCGATGCTTATCATGTGAGAGGCTTGGAGAAAAAATACGAAAACTTTAAGATTGAAGTTGTTTATACAAAAGAAAAAGAGACAGCAGATGACCGTATCGAAAAATTGATTAAAACGTTGAAAAATGTCAAGACCCAAGTCTATGTCGCAACGAGCGATTATGCAGAGCAGCGTACTATATTTGGGCAAGGAGCACTCCGTAAATCTTCCAGGGAACTATATCTGGAAATCAAGCAGATCGAACGGGAAATCGACCAGGAAATCAGAGAATACAATAGTCGACAATTTCAGCCAAAAATCCCTTTGAAACCCGAAGTTCGGGATACGCTCGAAGCATGGCGCAGAAGGAAGAAATAACCAAAGTAGTATATTGACGGTTATTTGGGGCGCCTGTATAATGACCGTATAAATTCGCGGTATACATGGTCAGGGGGAATCCTTAAGTGACAATTGTCAAACAGCGGACAGAAGACCAGGATTACGCAGTGATGGAAGATAGTGTTCTTGTAGATTTAGTTAAAGCAGGTCATGTTGATGCCCTAGATTTTCTGATTAACAAGTATCGAAATTTTGTCAGAGCGAAAGCTCGTACGTATTTTCTGATCGGAGCCGACCGGGAAGACATTGTCCAGGAAGGGATGATCGGCCTTTATAAGGCCATCCGTGACTTTAATGGAGAGAAACTTGCTTCATTCAAGGCATTCGCCGAACTTTGTGTGACGAGACAAATCATCACAGCAATCAAGACGGCGACCAGACAGAAGCATATACCACTCAACTCTTATGTATCGTTGGACAAGCCGATTTATGACGAGGAATCGGACAGGACGCTGCTTGACATCATCGTCAGCTCCAAAGCCGGGGATCCGCAAGATGTCCTGATCAACCAAGAGCGATTCCTCGATATGGAGGAGAAGATGGCCCAACTCCTCAGCGAACTTGAAAGACAGGTGCTTGCGCTTTATTTGGATGGCAGATCTTATCAAGAGATTTCCGAGGAATTGAAACGGCATGTCAAGTCGATTGACAATGCCCTGCAGCGGGTGAAACGAAAGCTGGAACGCTACCTTGAAATCAGCGAAGTGACATTATAGCTCCGTTGACAAGCGATTTCATGCGTGCTAGAGTAAAATTGTGTCAAAATACCCGAGAGGGTGAATATTTTTGCGTAAAACCGTTACATTAGCGTGCTCGGAATGCTTGAGCCGCAACTATTCCACCGCAAAAAGTGGAAATCAATCACAGCGCTTAGAGACTAGGAAATTCTGCAAACGATGCGACAAGCATACGGTCCATCGGGAGACAAAATAGACAACAATGCCTGTCGGCGAGAGTTTGGGGGTAGTACCGTGAATCCTGTTACGTTTTTGAAAAATGTATCAAAAGAGATGAAGAAGGTCAGCTGGCCAACTGGCAAAGAGCTGTATCGCTACACGATCGTGACAGTTTTAACAGTCGTGTTTGCGGCTGTGTTCTTCGGCTTGGTTGATTTTGGGATCTCTGAGATTTTAAATTTATTCTTTTGAATAATACTCACTGATATATGCTATAATGGTATTAAATATTGCTCGTAGAGAAAAACCCGTTGCGTACGGGTTTTTTAAATTGGTCTTTTTTGCCCATTATCGGCAATAACTAAACAAAGGGAGGGAAGGACAAACGCTTGTCCTGACAGCATGGAAAAAAGATGGTATGTCGTACACACTTATTCTGGATATGAAAACAAAGTAAAAGCCAACCTGGAGAAAAGACTCGATTCCATGGGTATGGAAGATAAGATCTTCCGTGTCGTCGTCCCTGAAGATGAAGAGACAGAGATCAAGAACGGTAAACGTAAAACGGCGATGAAGAAAGTCTTCCCTGGTTACGTATTGACGGAAATGATCATGACGGATGATTCCTGGTATGTCGTACGGAACACACCGGGTGTCACAGGTTTCGTCGGATCGACTGGTTCGGGTTCCAAGCCGACACCGCTTTTGGATGAGGAAGTGGAAGTCATCCTAAAACGGATGGGCATGGACGAGACATTGACAGAGTTCGATTTCGAAGAAAAGGAAAGTGTTCGTGTCACTGATGGACCATTCACGGACTTCACAGGAACCATCGAAAATATCGACATGGATAAACAGAAGGTCAAAGTCCACGTCAATATGTTCGGGCGTGAAACACCGGTAGAGCTTGATTTCTCCCAAATCGAGAAATTGTAATCCCGTAATCGGAATTTATTTGGAAGCCCCTTGCATTGTTTATGGATAAATGCTAGAATCTTAATGTTATTGACTATAGTGTTATGCTATCTATAGCTATACAGACATGTTGAGTGGGAGGGTGACAAGCCCTATTACCACATCACGGACTTAAGGAGGTGTGTCTCGTGGCTAAAAAAGTAATCAAAGTTGTAAAATTGCAGATTCCTGCAGCTAAAGCGAATCCAGCTCCACCGGTTGGACCGGCACTAGGTCAAGCAGGTGTGAACATCATGGGATTCTGTAAGGAATTTAACGCCCGCACGCAAGAACAGGCTGGCTTGATCATTCCAGTTGAAATCACGGTATTCGAAGACCGTTCATTTACATTCATCACCAAAACTCCGCCTGCTGCAGTCTTGCTTAAGAAAGCAGCTGGTATCGAATCAGCATCTGGTGAACCAAATCGTAACAAAGTCGCTACACTTAAACGCGATAAAGTTAAAGAGATTGCGGAAACTAAAATGCCTGATTTGAATGCTGCAAGTGTTGAAGCAGCAATGCGTATGGTTGAAGGTACTGCTCGCAGTATGGGAATCGTCATCGAAGACTAATTCCATTTCAATCAAGGAAACTGACGAGGTTGCGTGAATGGAGGATACCATTTCGCAGCCTTTTTAAAAGCCGGCATTTCCGGCAATTGCGGACTCTGTCCGTTCCGCTTTAACAAGTGGGAGGTCCTACCGTTAAAACCACAATCCGAGGAGGAAAAGGAAATGGCTGTAAAAAGCAAAAAGAAACAAGAAGCACTTAAGCTTGTTGATCGTACGCAATTGTACGAAGTGAAAGAAGCTGTTGCCCTTGTCAAAAAGACTGCAACTGCTAAATTCGATGAAACTATCGAAGCTGCTTTCCGTTTGGGGGTAGACCCTAAGAAAGCTGACCAGCAAATCCGTGGCGCAATGGTATTGCCGCATGGTACTGGTAAATCCCAACGCGTATTGGTATTCGCTAAAGGCGATAAAGCAAAAGAAGCGGAAGCTGCTGGCGCTGACTTCGTAGGCGAACAAGATCTAATCGCGAAAATCAACGGCGGCTGGTTCGATTTCGACGTCATCGTTGCAACTCCGGACATGATGGCTGAAGTTGGTAAATTGGGCCGTGTGCTAGGACCAAAAGGTCTTATGCCTAACCCGAAAACCGGCACTGTTACATTCGACGTGGAAAAAGCTATCCAGGAAATCAAAGCTGGTAAAGTGGAATACCGCGTTGACAAACAAGCTAACATCCATGTACCAATCGGTAAAGCTTCCTTCTCCGAAGAGAAATTGGAAGAAAACCTTGTTGCATTGATCGAGCAGCTTATTAAAGTTAAACCGCAAGCTTCCAAAGGTCTTTACATGAAGAACGTAGCTGTTGCTTCTACTATGGGTCCTGGAATCAAAGTTGACGTAGCTCCTTTCCGTTAATTGTCTGTTGACATCTAATTGGAAACACTATATAATCAACTGTGGTTAAAACCTAATAAACGTTATACCTAAGACAGCAGGTGCCCTGGGGCTTAATTTCCTGCCGAGGTGTGTGAGATAAAACAGGCAGTCTGTTCCGACTGTTCCTTATGATCATGCCTCCATGTCGAATGGAGGCATTTTTCATGTCAACTCCAGGTATAATGGTGAACAAGCTAACAGGAGGTGGAACATATGTCCAAGATCATCGAACAAAAGAAACAGGTTGTAAATGAAATCGCTGAGAAATTCCAAGCGAGCCAATCTACAATCGTAGTAGACTACCGCGGTCTTACTGTTTCTGAGGTGACTGAACTTCGCAAACAGCTTCGTGAAGCTGGTGTGGATTTCAAAGTCTACAAAAACACGTTGACTCGCCGTGCTACGGAAGTAGCTGGTTTGACTGAACTAGACGAGAACTTGACAGGCCCAACTGCTATCGCCTTCAGTAATGAAGACGTAATTGCTCCTGCTAAGATCTTGAACGAGTTCGCTAAAAAGAACGAAGCGCTTGAAATCAAAGCTGGTGTCATCCAAGGCAATGTAGCTTCTGTAGAACAAGTTAAAGAACTTGCAGATCTACCGAACTACGAAGGTTTGCTTTCTATGTTGCTTAGCGTGCTACAAGCACCGGTTCGCAACTTCGCTTATGCAGCGAAAGCAATCGCAGAACAAAAAGAAGAGCAAGGCGCTTAAGGCTGCCTGAGACTTCCAAACAAAATAAAACATTTTCCAAGGAGGAAATATCATGTCTAAAGAGACAATCATTGAAGAGATTAAAGGTATGTCCGTTCTAGAATTGAACGATCTTGTTAAAGCTATCGAAGAAGAATTCGGCGTTACTGCTGCAGCTCCTGTAGCTGTTGCTGGTGGCGGTGCTGCTGAAGCTGCTGAAGAGAAAACTGAATTTGACGTTGTTCTTACAAGCGCTGGCGCTTCCAAAATCAAAGTTGTTAAAGCTGTACGCGAAGCAACTGGCCTAGGTCTTAAAGACGCTAAAGATCTTGTAGATAACGCTCCTGGCAACATCAAAGAAGGCGTATCTAAAGACGAAGCTGAAGAACTTAAAGCTAAACTTGAAGAAGCTGGAGCTTCTGTAGAAGTTAAGTAATAACACGAAAGCTCGCCCTCGGGCGAGCTTTCCTTTTATCTATCTCTCCATGGCAATCGTGAATGGATCCTGAAAAAGAAGGTGACCAATTATGTCGGATCATTATTATACCAATCAGCCGCAATCCAAAAGTGCTCCTGCTACATGGCGCTTCACATTGAAAGGCAATGAACTTGTATTCACTTCGGATAGCGGAGTATTTTCCAAAAAGGAAGTGGATTTCGGGTCCAGGGTTTTGATTGATGTCTTCACGGAGCCGGAAATAGAAGGGGATATACTGGATCTTGGCTGTGGATATGGACCGATCGGCATTTCATTTGCAAAAGCTTTCGCAGATCGTTCTATTGTGATGAGTGATGTCAATGAACGTGCAGTATCACTTGCAAAACAGAATGCTGAAGCGAATGGGGCGAGTAATACACAATTTTATGTGAGTGATCGCTTGACCGCTTTTTCGGACCGGAAATTCGCGGCAATTGCTACCAACCCTCCAATCCGGGCAGGCAAGAAGGTTGTACATCAGTTGTTTGAAGAGAGCTACCAGGCATTGCTCCCTCAAGGTGAGCTCTGGGTTGTCATTCAAAAGAAACAAGGTGCCCCATCTGCTCAGGAAAAATTGAATCAGCTGTTCGGTTCATGCGAAATTGTGAAGAAGGATAAAGGCTATTATATTCTATTAGCCAAAAAAGATTGACTCGCATAAAAGCTTGTGGTAGTATTGTAAAATGCCAATAGATAACGATACTCGGAGAGGATTATAATTTTCTTTGGGGATCGTGTTTAAACTGTCGGCCGAATGGCAAGACTGCTATCAATATTGTATTTTTGCCTTTGTCGATTTTATCTAAATATGTATGATCAGGGTTATGTCGCCATTTCGGAGGAGCTAGCAAGCTGAATTTTTAACGGTTTTTATGAAAAAACCTTTTTCGCTTTTAGCTTGAAGGCGGCGCAGGAAGGACAGTCGGAGTGTTTCGCTGTTGGAACTATACCACTTTCTGATGTTTGTTAAACAGGAAGGATAAGCCCGTCTCATTACAACATTCACATCACATTCGTATTTATGCGAATGCTTTTCTATGTAAACGGAAGATGTGAACAATGCAAATATTGTGGCGATTCATTTATGTTAGCTACAATATATAATTTATTGCTTGGAAAGTCAATCGGCATTCCAGCAATTCAGGCAGACCTTTATCCGAAGAAGGTTGGCCGCACAGGAAGTAGACAGCAAGTGAAACTTGCTGCAGGATGTTGATTTACTGCGGTCTCTAAGATTGCAGCTTGAATACATTACTAATGTTTGATTTGAGGGGTGAAGCTGTTGACAGGTCAAGTAGTTCAGTATGGACGACACCGCCAGCGCAGAAGCTATGCACGTATTAGTGAAGTGCTAGAGTTACCGAATCTTATCGAGATTCAAACCGCTTCTTATGAATGGTTCTTAGAAGAAGGATTACGAGAGATGTTCCAGGATATTTCCCCGATCGAGGATTTCGCGGGTAATTTATCGCTGGAATTTGTCGACTATAGCCTTGGCGAACCGAAATATCCAGTAGATGAAGCAAAAGAAAGAGACGTTACTTATAACGCTCCGCTTCGTGTGAAAGTCCGCTTGTTGAACAATGAAACAGGCGAAGTAAAAGAACAGGAAGTATTCATGGGCGACTTCCCATTGATGACAGATACAGGTACGTTCATCATCAACGGTGCTGAACGCGTAATCGTATCACAGCTTGTTCGCTCCCCTAGTGTTTATTTCAGTGAGAAATTCGACAAAAACGGGAAACGCGGCCATACAGCGACTGTAATTCCTAACCGTGGTGCATGGCTTGAATTCGAGACGGATGCAAAGGATGTAGTCCATGTCCGTATCGACCGTACGCGTAAGCTTCCTATCACTGTCCTGCTTCGCGCGCTTGGATTCGGAAGCGATCAGGAAATCATCGATCTCATAGGTGAGAATGAGTACCTTCGCAACACATTGGAGAAAGACAACACGGAAACTACCGAAAAAGCATTGCTTGAAATCTATGAGCGTCTTCGTCCGGGAGAGCCGCCTACTGTAGACAACGCGAAAAGCTTGCTTGTTTCCCGCTTCTTCGATCCAAAGCGTTACGACCTTGCACATGTAGGCCGTTATAAAATGAATAAAAAGCTTCATATCAAAAACCGTCTATTCAATCAGACATTGGCTCAGCCTATCGTTGATGAAGAGACTGGCGAAGTGCTGGCACAAAAAGGCGACAAACTGGATCGACGTCTGCTTGATAAGATCCTTCCTCATCTTGACGGTACGAATGGCAAGTTCGGTGAGAACATCCTAGAACCGCATGATGGTGTAGTGGAAGATCAAATCATGGTTCAGACAATCAAAATCGTCGACCCAACAGATCCGGAAGGCGAACGTACATTGAACGTCACTGGTAACGCTACAGTTGACGACAGCGTGAAGAACCTCGACCCTGCCGATATCGTGGCAGCAGTCAGCTACTTCTTCAACCTACTGTATGAAGTTGGCGACACAGATGACATCGATCACCTTGGTAACAGAAGATTGCGTTCTGTCGGTGAATTGCTTCAGAACCAATTCCGTATCGGACTATCCCGTATGGAGCGTGTGGTGCGCGAGCGTATGTCCATTCAGGATACATCCGCCATCACGCCGCAGCAGCTGATCAATATCCGTCCGGTGATTGCATCCATCAAAGAATTCTTTGGAAGCTCCCAGCTTTCCCAGTTCATGGACCAGACTAACCCGCTTGGCGAATTGACGCATAAACGCCGTCTTTCTGCTTTGGGACCTGGTGGTTTGACTCGGGAACGTGCAGGCTTTGAAGTCCGTGACGTACACTATTCCCACTACGGCAGAATGTGTCCGATTGAAACGCCTGAGGGTCCGAACATCGGTTTGATCAACTCTCTTTCCACTTATGCGAAAGTGAATAAATTCGGTTTCATCGAGACACCTTACCGCCGCGTCGATCCGGAAACGAACCGTGTAACGGAACAAATTGATTACCTGACTGCCGATGAGCAGGACAACTACGTTATCGCACAGGCGAACTCTCCATTGACGGAAGATGGCGGCTTCGAAAACGAAGAAGTCGTTGCCCGTTTCCGTGAAGAGAATACAATTGTTGCTCGTGAGCGTATCGATTACATGGACGTATCGCCGAAACAGGTTGTTTCCGCCGCGACAGCGTGTATCCCGTTCTTGGAAAACGATGACTCCAACCGTGCATTGATGGGTGCGAACATGCAGCGACAAGCAGTGCCGTTGATGCAGCCGGAAGCACCGATCGTAGGTACAGGTATGGAATATGTATCCGGTAAAGACTCCGGTGCAGCGGTCATCTGTAAAGCAGAAGGTGTCGTAGAGCGCGTTGAAGCGAAAGAAATCATTGTACGCCGTATAACGGAAGTTGGCGGCAGTGAAGTCAAAGGCGATACAGATCGCTATCGTCTGCAAAAATTCAATCGTTCCAACCAAGGAACTTGCTATAACCAACGTCCGATCGTCAGCGTCGGCGACCGCGTGACCAAAGGTGAAATCCTTGCCGATGGACCTTCCATGCAGGACGGAGAACTTGCACTTGGACGCAACGTACTTGTTGCCTTCATGACGTGGGAAGGTTACAACTACGAGGATGCCATCATCATGAGCGAACGCCTTGTGAAAGATGATGTGTACACATCCATCCACATCGAGGAATACGAATCAGAAGCACGTGATACGAAGCTTGGACCAGAAGAAATCACCCGCGACATCCCGAACGTAGGGGAAGATGCATTGAAGAACCTTGATGAACGCGGAATCATCCGTGTAGGTGCCGAGGTTTCCGATGGTGATCTGTTAGTTGGTAAAGTAACGCCTAAAGGTGTAACGGAACTATCTGCAGAAGAACGTCTATTGCATGCAATCTTCGGCGAGAAGGCTCGCGAAGTCCGTGATACATCCCTTCGTGTACCACACGGGGCCGGCGGTATCGTATTGGATGTCAAGATCTTCAACCGTGAAGATGGCGATGAATTACCTCCAGGTGTAAACCAGCTTGTACGTGTTTACATCGTTCAGAAACGTAAGATTTCTGAAGGGGATAAAATGGCCGGACGACACGGTAACAAAGGGGTTATCTCCAAAATTCTTCCGGAAGAAGATATGCCGTTCATGCCGGACGGTACACCGGTCGATATCATGCTTAACCCACTAGGGGTACCATCCCGTATGAACATCGGACAGGTGTTTGAGCTTCACTTGGGTATGGCAGCTCGTGCGCTGGGTATCCACGTTGCAACACCAGTATTCGATGGTGCGCGTGAAGAAGATGTTTGGGAAACGCTCGAAGAAGCCGGTATGCCGCGTGATGCCAAAACGATCCTTTACGATGGAAGAACTGGTGAACCATTCGATAACCGTGTATCTGTCGGTGTATCGTACATGATCAAGCTTGCGCACATGGTTGATGACAAGCTGCATGCTCGTTCCACAGGTCCTTATTCACTAGTGACGCAGCAGCCTCTCGGTGGTAAAGCACAGTTCGGTGGACAGCGTTTCGGTGAGATGGAGGTATGGGCACTGGAAGCATATGGTGCGGCATATACCTTGCAAGAGATTCTTACTGTCAAATCCGATGACGTAGTCGGACGTGTGAAGACGTATGAATCGATTGTCAAAGGTGATAATGTACCGGAACCTGGTGTACCAGAATCGTTCAAAGTATTGATTAAAGAGCTTCAGAGTCTTGGTATGGATGTCAAGATCCTCAATGGTGATGAAGAAGAAGTAGAAATGCGAGAACTCGAAGATGAAGACGAGACGCAAGTACCTGACCGCATCAATCTTGATGTACAGGAAGGTTAAGGCGCCCAAGCATCGACTGCAGGGCAGTAACGGGATACTAAAAGGGAGGTAGGCCCCTTGATAGATGTAAATAATTTTGAGTTTATGAAAATAGGTTTGGCTTCACCTGATAAGATTCGTTCTTGGTCTTATGGAGAAGTTAAAAAGCCGGAAACGATCAACTACCGTACGTTGAAGCCTGAAAAAGACGGTTTGTTCTGTGAGCGCATCTTCGGTCCCCAAAAGGACTGGGAATGTCATTGCGGTAAATACAAACGCGTCCGTTATAAAGGCGTCGTATGTGATCGCTGCGGCGTGGAAGTTACGAAAGCCAAAGTGCGCCGTGAGCGTATGGGACACATCGAGCTAGCAGCTCCTGTGTCTCACATTTGGTACTTCAAAGGTATTCCGAGCCGTATGGGGCTTGTGCTGGATATGTCTCCACGTGCACTGGAAGAAGTTATTTATTTCGCAGCGTACATCGTGACAGACGCAGGTGATACCGCTCTTGAGAAGAAGCAACTTCTTTCCGAGAAAGAATACCGCCTCTATCGTGAGAAATACGGCAACACATTCCAAGCTCAAATGGGTGCAGAAGCGATCCGTAAGCTTCTTTCAGACATCGACTTGGAAAAAGAAGTGGAAACACTTCGCGAAGAATTGAAAACGGCACAAGGGCAGCGCAGAACACGTGCGATCAAGCGCTTGGAAGTGATGGAAGCATTCCGTCACTCCGGCAATGAACCTTCTTGGATGGTGTTGGATGTACTTCCAATCATCCCTCCTGAGCTTCGCCCGATGGTTCAGCTTGATGGTGGCCGATTTGCCACATCTGACTTGAACGACCTTTATCGCCGGGTAATCAACCGGAATAATCGTCTGAAACGTCTATTGGACCTTGGTGCGCCTAGCATCATCGTACAAAACGAAAAACGTATGCTGCAGGAAGCAGTTGACGCGTTGATCGATAACGGCCGCCGCGGCCGACCTGTCACAGGTCCTGGTAACCGTCCATTGAAATCTCTTTCCCATATGCTGAAAGGGAAACAAGGACGTTTCCGTCAGAACTTGCTTGGTAAACGGGTAGACTACTCCGGACGTTCCGTAATCGTCGTAGGTCCGCATCTGAAGATGTATCAGTGTGGTCTTCCGAAAGAAATGGCGCTTGAGCTGTTCAAACCATTCATCATGAAAGAATTGGTTGAAAAAGGACTTGCGCATAACATCAAATCCGCAAAACGGAAAATCGAGCGCCTGCATCCGGAAGTATGGGATGTACTCGAGGAAGTCATCCGCGAGCATCCAGTACTGCTTAACCGCGCACCTACGCTTCACCGCCTAGGTATCCAGGCATTCGAACCAACATTGGTGGAAGGCCGTGCGATCCGTCTTCACCCGCTTGTATGTACAGCTTATAACGCTGACTTCGATGGTGACCAGATGGCCGTTCACGTACCTCTATCTGCAGAAGCACAAGCAGAGGCTCGTATCCTTATGCTTGCTGCACAGAACATCTTGAACCCGAAAGACGGTAAACCAGTCGTAACACCGTCTCAGGATATGGTACTAGGTAACTACTACCTTACTCTTGAGCGTGAAGGTGCAATCGGCGAAGGTAAAGTCTTCAAAGATGTTAACGAAGCAATGCTTGCTTACCAGAACGGTTATGTACACTTGCACACACGTGTAGCAGTAGATGCCGGCTCTTTGAACAATGAAACGTTCACAGAAGAGCAAAACAACCAAATCCTGCTTACAACAGTAGGTAAACTTATCTTCAACACGATCTTGCCGAGCTCGTTCCCTTACATGAACGAACCGACTCGCGAGAACTTGGAAGAAAAAACACCTGTACACTACTTCGTTGAGAAGGGTGCGAATATCAAAGAGGAGATCGCAAAACGCGACATTATCTCCCCATTCAAAAAAGGTTTCCTAGGCGACATCATTGCAGAAGTGTTCAAACGCTTCAAGATCAGTGAAACGTCTAAAATGCTTGACCGCATGAAAGACCTTGGATTCAGTTATTCCACTAAAGCAGGTATTACGGTTGGTATCTCCGATATCGTCGTATTGAAAGAGAAAACGGAAATCCTAGATGAAGCACAATCCCGTGTGGATAAAGTGCTGAAACAGTTCCGCCGTGGTTTGATCACGGAAGAAGAGCGTTATGACCGCGTCATTTCCATCTGGTCCAAAGCGAAGGATGACATCCAGGAACGCCTGATGAAGTCCTTGAGCAACCGTAACCCTATCTTCATGATGAGTGATTCCGGTGCCCGCGGTAACGCATCCAACTTCACGCAGCTTGCTGGTATGCGTGGTTTGATGGCCAACCCGGCTGGTCGAATCATCGAGTTGCCGATCAAGTCCAGTTTCCGTGAGGGTCTGACAGTACTAGAGTACTTCATCTCTACGCACGGTGCGCGTAAAGGTCTAGCCGATACAGCACTGAAAACTGCCGATTCCGGTTACTTGACTCGTCGTCTTGTTGACGTAGCGCAGGATGTCATCATCCGTGAAGAAGATTGCGGAACTGACCGCAGCTTGAGAGTCCGTGCACTGACAGAAGGAACTGAAATGATCGAACCATTGTATGATCGCCTTGTCGGCCGTACTGCGTTCGAGAATGTCAAACATCCGGAAACAGGCGATGTGATCATCGAGAAGAACGAATTGATCGACGAAGATACAGCAAGACAAATTGTTGATGCAGGTATCGAAGAAGTTGCCATCCGTACAGTCTTCACATGTAACACGAAACACGGTGCATGTAAGAAATGTTACGGCCGCAACCTTGCAACTGGCAGCGACGTCGAAGTCGGCGAAGCAGTCGGTATCATCGCTGCACAATCCATCGGTGAGCCAGGAACACAGCTTACAATGCGTACATTCCACACAGGTGGGGTAGCCGGTGACGATATCACGCAAGGTTTGCCGCGTATCCAGGAATTGTTCGAGGCGCGTAACCCTAAAGGTCAGGCTGTCATCTCTGAGATCAAAGGTACAGTCATCGAGATCAATGAAGTGAAAGAAAAACAAGAGATCGTTATTCAAGGTACAGTTGAAACGAAGACATACACAGCTCCGTATGGTGCACGTCTGCGTGTGGCTGAAGGAGATGCAATCGAAGCTGGTCAGGAACTTACAGAGGGTTCTGTCGATCCGAAAGAATTGCTTCGCGTTCGCGGTGTGGCCGGCGTTCAGCAGTATCTATTGAAAGAAGTGCAGAAAGTATACCGTATGCAAGGGGTAGAAATCGGCGATAAACACGTAGAAGTAATGGTTCGCCAGATGCTTCGCAAAGTACGTGTCATCGATTCTGGTCAAACAGATGTATTGCCAGGATCACTTCTGGAAATCCACCAATTCAAAGAAGCAAACCGTGAAGTCTTGCGAGAAGGTTTCCAGCCAGCCAGCGGTAAACCAGTATTGCTTGGTATCACAAAAGCTTCTCTTGAAACGGATTCATTCTTGTCTGCTGCTTCCTTCCAGGAAACAACTCGTGTCCTTACTGATGCAGCCATCAAAGGTAAGCGCGATGAACTTCTCGGCTTGAAAGAGAATGTCATCATCGGTAAGCTCGTTCCTGCTGGTACTGGTATGCCGCAGTACCGCAAGATCAAAGCGAAATTGGATACACCTGAAGAAGTGACAGAAGAACAGGAAATCGAATCTGTAACACCGTAACGGTGCCCTAATAAACAAGGAAACAAATAAATTATCGGAAGCACTGTAAATCTCTCGTAAAGGTGATTGACATCAGCTTGCTTGAGTGATACTATATTCAAGGTGCTTCCGATTCTCCTTGTATACTTTGGAGGATATGCATATGTCTTATGAAAAAGTAGCACAAGCTAAAACGGGAATCGTTATCGGAACCAAGCAAACACTCAAGGCCATGAAGCAAGGCCAAGTGAAATCAGTTGTCATTGCAGATGACGCTGCCAAGCATATTACCAGCCAGGTGAGAAAGCTGGCAGAAGAATTAGGCATACTGGCGATCCAAGTCGATTCTATGAAACGACTAGGTGAAGCTTGTGGCATAGATGTAGGGACAGCTACTGTGGCAATCAAAAAATAGTTTTGGCGCAGCTGATGCTAGCTCAGCTCGTGAAAGCTTTGTTTTTTGCCCAAAAATGAACCACCTGGATGTGTGGTATTACAAAAAGCTTTGAAAGGAGGAAAAAACATGCCTACTATTAACCAATTAGTACGCAAAGGTCGCGTAAGCAAAACAAAGAAATCTGACTCTCCAGCTTTGAACAGAGGGTACAACAGCTTCAAGAAATCTTTGACTAACCAGTCTTCTCCACAAAAACGTGGTGTTTGTACTCGTGTTGGTACAATGACTCCGAAGAAACCGAACTCCGCATTGCGTAAATATGCACGTGTACGTTTGACAAACGGAATCGAGGTTACTGCCTACATTCCTGGTATCGGACACAACTTGCAAGAGCACAGTGTTGTTTTGATCCGCGGCGGACGTGTAAAAGACTTACCGGGTGTACGTTACCATATCGTACGTGGTGCGCTTGATACTTCAGGTGTTGACGGCCGCGCACAAGGTCGTTCCAAATATGGTACGAAACGCCCTAAAAAATAAGACTCAAATAAGCTAACCATCAAAGGAAAGGAGGAGAACATATGCCAAGAAAAGGTCCTGTAGCTAAACGTGATGTGTTGCCAGATCCGTTGTATAACTCTAAATTGGTAACTCGTTTGATCAACCAAATCATGGTTGACGGACAACGCGGTAAAGCTCAAAAGATTCTTTATGCAGCATTTGAACTAGTTAAAGAACGTAGTGGAAACGATCCAATGGAGGTTTTCGAACAGTCCATGAAGAACGTCATGCCTGTACTTGAAGTACGCGCACGCCGTGTGGGTGGTTCCAACTACCAAGTACCAGTTGAAGTACGTCCAGAGCGTCGTCAAGCACTAGGTCTTCGTTACATTGTGAACTACTCCCGTCTACGCGGCGAGAAAACAATGGAAGAGCGTCTTGCCAACGAAATTCTTGATGCTTCCAACAATACTGGTGCATCCGTTAAAAAACGTGAAGATATGCATAAAATGGCGGAAGCGAACAAAGCGTTTGCTCACTACCGCTGGTAAGATCTATCTTAAATTCACTCTAGGAAGGAGAAATACCGAATGGCTAGAGAGTTCTCCTTAGAAAATACGCGTAATATCGGTATCATGGCTCACATCGATGCTGGTAAAACAACTGCAACAGAGCGTATTCTATTCTATACAGGACGTATCCACAAAATCGGAGAAACTCATGAAGGTGCTTCTCAGATGGACTGGATGGAGCAGGAGCAGGAACGTGGTATCACAATCACATCCGCTGCAACAACTGCTCAATGGAAAGGTCACCGTATCAACATCATCGATACACCAGGACACGTAGACTTCACAGTCGAAGTAGAACGTTCCTTGCGTGTACTTGATGGTGCGGTAACTGTTCTTGATGCACAGTCCGGTGTTGAGCCGCAAACTGAAACGGTTTGGCGTCAGGCTACAACATACGGTGTACCTCGTATCGTATTCGTCAACAAAATGGATAAAACAGGTGCAGACTTCCTTTATTCCGTTAAGACGATGCACGAGCGCTTGGGCGCTAACGCGCACCCAGTGCAACTTCCAATTGGTGCGGAAGATGATTTCGAAGGAATCATCGACCTGATTACAATGGAAGCTCATTTCTATCTCGATGATCTTGGACAAAAATTCGAGACTCGTGATATCCCTGCTGACATGCAAGATCTTGTGGATGAATACCGCACGAATCTAATTGAAGCAGTAGCGGAACAAGATGAAGATCTTATGGAACGCTATCTTGAAGGAGAAGAGATCTCTAACGAAGAGCTTAAACAAGCTGTCCGTAAAGCGACTCTTTCCGTTGAATTCTACCCAGTATTCTGTGGATCAGCATTCAAAAACAAAGGTGTTCAGCTGCTAATCGACGGTGTTGTCGATTATCTTCCGGCACCAACTGACGTAGCGGCTATCGAAGGTATCGTTCCTGGTACTGAAGAGAAAATCGTACGTAAATCAAGCGACAGCGAGCCATTCAGTGCACTTGCCTTCAAAGTTGCAACTGACCCGTTCGTTGGTAAACTTACTTTCTTCCGTGTGTACTCTGGTACATTGGAAGCTGGTTCTTACGTGAAAAACTCCACGAAGGACAAGCGTGAGCGCGTAGGCCGTATCCTACAAATGCACGCTAACAGCCGGGAAGAGATTTCCAAAGTTTACGCTGGTGATATCGCCGGGGCTGTTGGTTTGAAAGATACTACGACTGGTGATACTCTATGTGATGAAAAATCACTTGTTATCCTTGAGTCCATGGTATTCCCAGAGCCAGTTATCTCTGTTGCGATCGAACCAAAAACAAAAGCGGACCAAGATAAGATGTCCGTTGCCCTTGGTAAACTTGCTGAGGAAGATCCTACATTCAAAACTGAAACAAACCCGGAAACTGGTCAGACTATCATCTCCGGTATGGGTGAGCTTCACTTGGATATCATCGTCGACCGTATGCGTCGTGAATTCAAAGTTGAAGCAAACGTAGGTGCTCCACAGGTTGCTTACCGTGAAACATTCCGTGCATCTGCTGAAGTCGAAGGTAAATTCGTACGTCAGTCCGGTGGTCGCGGTCAGTTCGGACACGTTTGGATCAAATTCGAGCCAAACGAAGAAGGCGCTGGTTTCGAGTTCGAAAACAAAATCGTTGGTGGTGTAGTTCCACGTGAATACATCCCATCTGTTGAAGCTGGTATCAAAGAAGCGATGGAAAACGGTGTATTGGCTGGTTATCCGCTAATCGACGTTAAAGCATCTCTATTTGATGGAAGCTATCACGATGTCGATTCCAACGAGATGGCCTTTAAAGTTGCAGCTTCCATGGCGCTTAAAAACGCTAAGAACAAATGTAACCCAGTCATCTTGGAACCACTTGTAAAAGTGGAAGTTGTCATCCCTGAAGAATACATGGGAGACATCATGGGAGACATCACTTCCCGTCGCGGACGTGTAGAAGGTATGGATACACGCGGACCTTCCCAGGTTGTAAATGCATTCGTGCCGCTTGCTGAAATGTTCGGTTACGCAACAGCGTTGCGTTCCAACACACAAGGTCGCGGAACTTACACAATGACATTCGACCACTATGAAGAAGTGCCGAAAAGCGTTGGAGAAGAAATTATCAAGAAAAACGCTGGTCAATAATTGATTTTTTGCCAGTAATCAAGTATAACTTGTATTGGAAGCGTGCGTGCGCGTATGCTTCCGAAGTACAAGAAACATACTATCTATTACATGAGATATTTCCATATTTAAGGAGGAATTACTAATGGGTAAAGAAAAATTCGACCGCTCCAAATCCCACGTTAACGTTGGTACAATCGGACACGTTGACCATGGTAAAACAACACTAACTGCAGCTATCACAACTGTACTTCACAAGAAATCCGGTTCTGGTGAAGCGATGGCTTACGATCAAATCGATGGTGCTCCAGAAGAAAGAGAACGTGGTATCACAATCTCTACTGCACACGTTGAGTACGAAACAGAAACTCGCCACTATGCGCACGTTGACTGCCCAGGTCACGCTGACTATGTCAAAAACATGATCACTGGTGCTGCACAGATGGACGGAGCTATCCTAGTAGTATCTGCTGCTGATGGTCCAATGCCACAAACTCGTGAGCACATCCTACTTTCCCGTAACGTAGGTGTACCTGCGATCGTAGTATTCCTTAACAAATGTGACATGGTTGACGACGAAGAGCTTCTTGAGCTTGTTGAAATGGAAGTTCGCGATCTACTAAGCGAATACGACTTCCCTGGTGACGATGTACCAGTTATCAAAGGTTCTGCTCTTAAAGCACTTGAAGGCGACGCTGACTGGGAAGGTAAAATCTTCGAACTTATGGATGCGGTAGATTCATACATCCCAACTCCAGAGCGCGACAAAGAAAAACCATTCATGATGCCAGTTGAGGACGTATTCTCCATCACTGGTCGTGGTACAGTAGCAACTGGCCGTGTTGAGCGCGGTGAAGTTAGAGTCGGTGACGAAATCGACATCATCGGTCTTAACGACGAGCCTAAGAAAACAACTGTTACAGGTGTAGAAATGTTCCGTAAGCTTCTTGACTACGCTGAAGCTGGAGACAACATCGGTGCACTTCTTCGCGGTATCTCCCGTGATGATGTAAACCGTGGTCAAGTACTTGCTAAACCAGGTACAATCACTCCACACACAAAGTTCAAAGCTGAAGTTTACGTTCTTTCTAAAGAAGAAGGTGGACGTCACACTCCATTCTTCACTAACTACCGTCCACAGTTCTACTTCCGTACAACGGACGTAACTGGCGTAGTTAACCTTCCAGAAGGTACTGAAATGGTAATGCCTGGCGATAACACAGAGATGTCTGTTGAGCTTATCTCTCCAATCGCTATCGAAGACGGTACTCGCTTCTCTATCCGTGAGGGTGGCCGTACTGTTGGATCAGGCGTTGTATCTGTTATCGAAGCGTAAGCTGATATAACATTATAGAAAAAACAGACAGCAGACGTGCTGTCTGTTTTTTTATGTATATGAACAGCCAGAGATTGGCAGCACCAGATAAATGTAAAAAATGCTGAAATGACTTGAAAACCTAATGCAGCCTCTGTATAATACATAAAGTGTCATCTTATGGGGGATTGCAGTCTATTAGGCTGTAAACTTAGATAAGACTTGCATTGACCGCGTTTTTTCTATATAATTATAATGTTGGTCATTTAAAGGCGATGATGCGGGAGGTTGTTGGCACACCAGGCCCCTTTGCCATGGCAGGGTGGTCAAGTTAATTTCCGCTGAGAATGTCCTAAATAATAAGGGCGATAAAGGAGGGAAAATAATGGCAAAAGAGAAAATCAGAATCCGTTTGAAAGCATACGATCACAGAATCTTGGATCAGTCTGCAGAGAAAATCGTAGATACAGCGAAACGTTCTGGTGCGAACGTATCAGGTCCGATTCCGCTTCCTACAGAGAAATCTGTATACACAATTCTACGTGCGGTGCACAAATACAAAGACTCTCGTGAGCAGTTCGAAATGCGCACTCACAAACGTCTTATCGATATCGTTAGTCCTACACCGCAAACAGTTGATTCTTTGATGAGACTTGACTTACCGTCCGGTGTGGACATCGAAATTAAACTATAATTTTACACAAAATAGGAGGTGTAACGGATGACGAAAGGAATCTTGGGACGCAAGATCGGCATGACACAGCTATTCACTGAAAGTGGTGAACTTCAAGCTGTAACAGTTATCCAAGCTGAACCAAACGTAATTCTTCAAAAGAAAACTGTCGAAACTGATGGTTACAATGCATTGCAACTAGGATTTGCTGATCAGAAAGCAAACAACTCTAACAAACCCGCAAAGGGCCATGCTGAGAAAGCAAACACAACACCTAAGCGCTACATTCGTGAAATCCGTGACGCTGCTCTTGACGAACACGAAGTTGGGCAAGAGGTTAGCGTAGAGATTTTCGCAGCTGGAGACGTAGTGGATGTAACAGGTACTTCCAAAGGTAAAGGATTCCAAGGTGCGATCAAGCGCCATAACCAATCCCGCGGACCTATGTCACACGGTTCCCGTTACCACAGAAGACCAGGTTCCATGGGTGTAATTGACCCAATGCGCGTTTTCAAAGGTAAAGCACTGCCAGGACAAATGGGCGGAGAGCAAATCACTGTTCAAAACCTTGAGATCGTTAAAGTTGACGCTGAGCGCAACCTTATCCTTGTTAAAGGTAATGTACCTGGTGCGAAAAAATCTTACGTGAAAGTATCAAGTGCCGTTAAAGGTAACTAATTCACAATACGAAGGGAGGATATATCATGCCTAAAGTAGCACTATTCAACCAGAGCGGATCTCAAGTCGGTGAAATCGAATTGAACGATTCCGTTTTCGGTATCGAGCCACACACACATGTATTACACGAAGCAGTACTAATGCAGCGTGCTTCCATGCGTCAAGGTACGCATAAAGTAAAAGGACGTTCAGAAGTACGAGGCGGTGGAAGAAAGCCATGGCGTCAAAAAGGTACTGGCCGCGCACGTCAAGGATCCATCCGTTCACCACAATGGGTTGGCGGTGGAACAGTATTCGGACCGACTCCACGCAGCTACAGCTACAAACTACCTAAAAAAGTTCGTCGTCTAGCGCTTAAATCAGCACTATCTTCTAAAGTACAAGAAGAAAACATCGTAGTATTGGAGAACCTTGCATTTGACGCTCCAAAAACGAAAGATGTTGTCGCTATGCTTAACGCACTGAACGTAGATAGCAAGGTATTGATCGTTACTGCAGATAAAGACGAAACTGTTGCACGTTCTGCAAACAACCTTAAAAACGTTAAAGTGTTGACTCAAAGCGAAGTTAACGTTCTTGACTTGCTTACGCATGATAAGCTGATCTTAACGAAAGAGGCAGCTGAAAAAGCAGGGGAGGTGCTTGCATAATGAGAGAACCACGTGATATTATTAAGCGCCCTGTAATTACGGAACATTCTTCAGACCTTATGGTCGATAAGAAATACACTTTCGAAGTTGACAAACGTGCCAACAAAATTGAAATCAAACAAGCGGTTGAAGTGATCTTCGGTGTTAAAGTGGAACAAGTGAACACTCTTAACCTAAAAGGTAAATTCAAACGTCAAGGTCGTTATGGCGGATACCGCCCAGATCGTAAAAAAGCAGTAGTGACACTTACAGAAGACAGTAAAGAAATCGACTTCTTCGAAGGTGTTTAAGAACTAAAAGAGAAGGAGGGAAACAACGATGGCGATTAAAAAGTATAAACCGACCTCTAACGGACGTCGTAACATGTCTGTATCGGATTTTGCTGAAATCACAACTGACAAGCCTGAGAAATCATTGCTTGCACCGCTTCACAAACGTGGCGGACGTAACAACCAAGGTAGATTGACAGTGCGTCACCAAGGTGGTGGACACAAACGTCAATACCGTATCATCGACTTCAAACGCGACAAAGATGGAATACCAGGACGCGTTGCTACAATCGAGTACGATCCAAACCGTACTGCGAATATCGCTCTAATTCACTATGTAGATGGTGAAAAACGCTACATCCTTGCTCCGAAAGGCTTGGAAGTAGGAATGGAGATCTATTCTGGTGAAGGTGCTGACTTCAAAGTGGGTAACGCTATGGAGCTTGCTACAATCCCAGTTGGTACGATCATCCACAACATCGAGTTGAAACCAGGCCGCGGTGCTCAGCTGGCTCGTTCTGCTGGTGCACAAGCACAAATCCTTGGCCGTGAAGGTAAATATGTTCTTGTAAGACTAACTTCTGGTGAAGTACGTCTAGTACTGGGTACTTGCCGTGCTACAATCGGTCAGGTCGGTAACTTGGAACATGAACTACTCACTGTTGGTAAAGCAGGACGCTCTCGCTGGTTAGGCAAACGCCCTACAGTTCGCGGATCTGTAATGAACCCTAATGATCACCCACACGGTGGTGGTGAAGGACGCGCTCCAATCGGACGTAAATCACCAATGTCTCCATGGGGTAAACCGACACTTGGTTACAAAACACGTAAACGTAACAAGCAGTCCGATAAATTTATCGTACGTAAGCGTAAAAAATAATGTGGTAGCAAGGCGGGGATTTTCACCCGTCTCCATATCGCAAAGGGAGGTTTATGTATGGGTCGCAGCTTGAAAAAAGGACCTTTCGCAGATGACCATTTGCTAAAGAAAGTCGACAAATTGAATGAAGACGACAAAAAACAAGTAATCAGAACTTGGTCTCGTCGTTCCACTATTTTCCCAACATTCGTTGGACACACGATCGCTGTGTACGATGGCCGTAAACACGTACCTGTTTATGTTACTGAAGATATGGTAGGTCATAAACTTGGTGAATTCGCGCCAACTCGCACGTACAGAGGACACGCAGCGGACGACAAGAAAACAAAACGCTAAGAGGGGAGGCAATCCTAAATGCAAGCAAAAGCTATGGCAAAATCAGTTCGCATTGCTCCTCGTAAGGTTCGCTTAGTTGTTGATTTAATTCGAGGAAAAAATGTCGGAGAAGCTATTGCAATCCTGCGTCACACTCAGCGTGGTGCATCATTGGCAGTAGAGAAAGTACTTCGTTCTGCAGTTGCTAACGCAGAGCACAACTATGAAATGGATACGGATAACCTTGTTATCTCTGAAGCATTCGTCAACGAAGGTGCTACATTGAAACGTTTCCGTCCACGTGCACAAGGTCGTGCAAGCCAAATCAACAAACGTACTAGCCACATCACAGTGGTTGTTACAGAAAAGAAGGAGGGTTAAGCAGTGGGTCAAAAAGTAAATCCGACAGGTCTTCGCGTCGGCGTCATCCGTGACTGGGATTCCAAGTGGTACGGTGGCAAAGATTACGCCGATTTGCTACACGAAGATATTAGAATCCGTGATTATTTAGAACAACGTTTGAAAGATGCTGCGCTTTCCAAAGTGGAAATCGAACGTGCTGCTAACCGTGTAAATATCTCTATTCATACTGGTAAACCTGGTATGGTAATCGGTAAAGGCGGTTCCGAAGTCGAAGCACTTCGTAAAGCATTGAACAGCCTTACTGGCAAACGTGTTCACATCAACATCGTAGAAGTGAAACGTGTCGATCTTGATGCTAAATTGGTAGCAGACAACATCGCTCGTCAACTTGAAAACCGTATCTCATTCCGTCGTGCTCAGAAACAAACATTGCAACGTGCAATCCGTGCTGGTGCCAAAGGTATCCGTACACAAGTTTCCGGTCGACTAGGCGGAGCAGATATCGCTCGTGCAGAATCTTACAGCGAAGGAACAGTTCCACTTCATACTCTACGTGCTGACATCGACTATGGCACAGCTGAAGCTGATACAACTTATGGTAAGCTTGGCGTTAAAGTATGGATCTACCGTGGCGAAGTCCTTCCAACTAAAAACAACCGATAAGGAAGGGGGAAAAGCATTATGTTAATGCCTAAACGCGTAAAATATCGTAGACAACATCGTGGTAAATTGAATGGCCGTGCCAAAGGCGGTACAGAAGTCGCATTTGGTGAATGGGGTCTTCAAGCTCTTGATCCAGCTTGGATCACTAGCCGTCAAATCGAATCTGCCCGTATCGCTATGACTCGTTACATGAAACGTGGCGGTAAAGTATGGATCAAAATCTTCCCGGATAAGCCATACACGAAAAAACCTCTAGAAGTCCGAATGGGTTCCGGTAAAGGTTCTCCTGAAGGCTGGGTAGCTGTAACGAAACCTGGTAAGATCATGTTCGAAATCGCTGGAGTATCTGAAGAGGTGGCTCGCGAAGCATTGCGTCTTGCTTCTCACAAACTGCCAGTAAGAACAAAGATCGTAAAACGTGAAGAAATTGGTGGTGAAATCAATGAAGGCTAATGAAATCAAAGAACTGACCACTGCCGAAATTGAACAAAAAGTTAAGTCTCTTAAAGAAGAACTTTTCAACCTGCGCTTCCAATTAGCTACAGGACAACTTGAGAATACTGCACGTATTCGCACAGTCCGCAAGACAATTGCTCGCATGAAGACAGTTGTTCGTGAAAGAGAATTAAGCGTAAATAACTAAATTCCGAGAGGAGGTTCGCGACATGAGTGAACGTAACAATCGTAAAGTCTACGTTGGACGTGTTGTATCCGATAAAATGGATAAAACAATCACTGTTCTTGTTGAAACCTACAAAACTCACAAGCTGTACGGCAAGCGTGTTAAGTACTCTAAAAAGTTCAAAGCACATGATGAGAACGGCACAGCAAAAACTGGTGACTTGGTTCGTATCATGGAGACTCGTCCATTGTCTGCAACGAAACGTTTCCGTTTGGTTGAAGTAGTAGAAGAAGCAGTAATTATCTAATTAAAGATCGCTCGGAAGGATTCCGAAGGGAGGTAACACTCGTATGATTCAACAAGAGACTCGTTTGAAAGTCGCTGATAACTCTGGTGCTCGTGAAGTCCTAACTATTAAAGTTCTAGGCGGATCTGGCCGTAAAACAGCTAACATTGGTGACGTGATCGTTTGTACGGTGAAACAAGCAACACCTGGTGGCGTTGTCAAAAAAGGTGAAGTTGTTAAAGCGGTAATCGTACGTACGAAAAGCGGTGTTCGTCGTAAAGATGGTTCTTACATCAAATTCGATGAGAATGCAGCTGTTATCATAAGAGATGACAAGAGCCCAAGAGGTACTCGTATCTTCGGACCAGTTGCACGTGAATTGCGTGACGCTAAGTTCATGAAGATCGTATCCCTTGCTCCTGAAGTATTGTAATACAACTCAATGCCTTGTTAAGGAGGTGCAGTACACATGCATGTAAAAAAAGGTGACAAAGTTAAAGTAATCACTGGTAAAGATCGTGGTAAAGAAGGTACCATCCTTGAAGCTTATCCGAAGAAAGACCGTGTTCTTGTCGAAGGTGTAAACATCGTCAAAAAACACGCGAAACCTTCCCAGGATAACCCGCAAGGCGGAATCCTTGAAATCGAAGCAGCCATTCACGTTTCTAACGTAATGCTGATCGATCCTAAAACTGGAGAGCCGACTCGCGTAGGCTACGAAGTGAAAGACGGCAAAAAAGTCCGTATCGCTAAGAAATCCGGTCAAGCTATCGATAAATAATTTCTTCTGAAAGGAGGGCTACTCGATGAATGAATTGAAACAAAGATACCAAGGTGAAATTTCTCCATCCCTAATGGAAAAATTCAGCTATAAATCTGTTATGCAAGTACCAAAGATCGAAAAGATCGTTGTAAATATGGGTGTCGGTGACGCCGTTCAAAACTCAAAAGCACTTGATTCTGCAGTGGAGGAATTGGCTTTGCTTGCTGGTCAGCAGCCAATCATCACGAAAGCGAAGAAATCCATCGCCGGTTTCCGTCTTCGTGAAGGTATGCCAATCGGAGCGAAAGTTACATTGCGCGGTGAGCGTATGTACGAATTCCTTCAAAAGCTAATCGCAGTTTCCCTTCCACGTGTACGTGACTTCCGTGGGATCTCAAACAAAGCGTTTGACGGGCGTGGAAACTATACGCTAGGTGTTAAAGAACAGCTAATCTTCCCAGAAATCAATTACGATAAAGTAAGCAAAGTACGTGGAATGGACATCGTTATCGTAACTACAGCCAACACTGACGAAGAAGCTCGTGAGCTACTTACTCAGCTAGGCATGCCTTTCCAAAAATAAAGGTAAAAAGGAGGGAATATTGTGGCTAAAAAATCTATGATCGCGAAACAACAGCGCCCACAGAAATTCAAAGTACAAGAGTACACTCGCTGCGAACGTTGCGGACGTCCACACTCTGTACTACGTAAATTCAAGCTATGCCGTATTTGTTTCCGTGAACTAGCCTATAAAGGTCAAATTCCTGGCGTTAAAAAAGCAAGCTGGTAATCCCCTAAATCAGGGAAGGAGGTAATGATTAATGGTTATGACAGATCCTATCGCAGATATGCTAACTCGTATTCGTAATGCAAATACTGTTCGTCATGAAAAACTGGAGCTTCCTGCTTCTAAGTTGAAAAAGGATGTTGCTGATATCCTTAAACGTGAAGGCTTTATTCGTGATTACGAATTCGTAGAAGATGACAAACAAGGTGTACTACGCATCTTTTTGAAATACGGTAAAAACGACGAGCGTGTTATCACTGGTATCAAACGTATCAGTAAACCTGGTCTTCGTGTTTACGCGAAATCCACTGAAATCCCACGTGTCCTTAACGGACTTGGTATTGCAGTAGTATCAACTTCCAAAGGCGTATTGTCTGATAAAGAAGCACGTGAGCAAGCTGTCGGCGGCGAAGTGCTAGCATACGTTTGGTAATTCCCAACAATTAGTAAGGAGGTGCACATATGTCCCGCGTAGGTAAAAAGATTCTTGAAATCCCTGCTGGTGTTGAAATCAAGAACGATAACAACACGTTGACTGTTAAAGGTCCTAAAGGGGAATTGACTCGTACATTCCACCAAGATATGGTGATTAAAATCGAAGAGAACGTTCTAACTGTTGAACGCCCATCTGACAGCAAAGAACACCGTGCTCTTCACGGTACTACTCGTGCCGTTATCGGAAACATGGTACAAGGCGTACACACTGGTTTTGAGAAAGCTCTTGAAATCATTGGTGTAGGTTACCGTGCCACAAAACAAGGCAACAAAGTCGTGATCAACGCTGGTTACTCTCATCCAGTCGAAGTTGAAAACCGTGATGGAATTGAAATCGATGTTCCTGCCAACACTCGTGTAGTTGTTAAAGGTATCGATAAGGAAGCAGTTGGCGCAGTAGCTGCTAACATCCGTGCAATCCGTCCTCCAGAGCCTTACAAAGGTAAAGGAATCCGTTACGAAGGTGAATTCGTACGTCGTAAAGAAGGTAAAACAGCGAAATAAGGTTTTTGTTAAACCAGAAAGGAGTGACCTGAATGATTACAAAACCTGCAAAAAACGAATCGCGTAAGAGAAGACATAACCGTGTTCGTAAAAGCATTTCAGGAACATCTGAGCGTCCACGTTTGAACGTATACCGTTCCAACAAACACATCTACGCACAGTTGATCGATGATACAACAGGTAAAACACTTGCAAGTGCTTCTACTAAGGATGCTAGCCTTAACTTGGAAGCTACTAGCAACGTGGAGGCAGCTCAAAAGGTCGGAGAAGCAGTTGCTAACCGTGCGAAAGAAGCTGGCGTAACAACAATCGTATTTGACCGTGGAGGCTACCTTTACCACGGACGTGTTAAAGCATTGGCTGATGCAGCTCGTGAAGCTGGTCTTAAATTCTAATCCAAAAGGAGGGACACAACTTGCGTACAACAATTGACCCGAACAAACTTGATCTTGAAGAACGCGTAGTAACGGTTAACCGTGTTGCTAAAGTAGTAAAAGGTGGTCGTCGTTTCCGCTTCGCTGCTCTTGTAGTAGTAGGTGACAAAAACGGCCATGTAGGTTTCGGTACTGGTAAAGCACAAGAAGTACCAGAAGCGATCCGTAAAGCTATTGAAGACGCGAAGAAAAATCTAATCACTATACCTATCGTCGGTACAACTATTCCACATGAAATCATCGGTGAATTCGGCGCGGGCAACATCTTGATGAAGCCAGCTGCGGAAGGTACTGGAGTTATCGCCGGTGGACCTGTACGTGCGGTACTTGAGCTTGGTGGCATCGGAGACATCCTTTCCAAATCACTAGGTTCCAACACACCAATCAATATGGTTCGTGCTACTCTAAACGGACTTAGCAGATTGAAACGTGCAGAAGAAGTTGCGAAACTTCGTGGAAAGTCTGTAGAAGAACTGTTAGGATAAGGAGGGAAAGCACATGGCTAACAAATTAGAAATCACCCTCACGCGCAGTACGATCGGAAGACTTGAAAAACAGCGTAAAACTGTCGCTGCTCTAGGTCTTAAAAAGATCCGTCAAACAGTTGTATTGGAAGACAATCCAACTGTTCGCGGCATGATCAACAGAGTTTCTCATCTAGTATCAGTCAAAGAAGTATAATGATTTTAATGTAAATAAGAGGAGGTGCCAGTATGAAACTTCATGAATTGAAGTCAGCAGAAGGAACACGTAAAACTCGCAATCGTGTAGGTCGCGGTATGTCTTCTGGTAACGGTAAAACATCCGGCCGTGGACATAAAGGACAAAAAGCACGTTCTGGCGGCGGTGTACGTCCAGGTTTCGAAGGTGGCCAAATGCCACTATTCCAACGTCTTCCTAAACGTGGATTCACTAACATCCATCGTACTGAGTACTCAATTGTCAACCTTGAAACCCTTAACCGTTTTGAAGAGGGTACAGAGGTAACTCCAGAGCTTCTACTTGAAAGCGGAGTTGTAAGCAAATTGAGAGCCGGTATCAAAGTTCTTGGAAACGGGAAACTTGAAAAGAAACTTACTGTTAAAGCTCACAAGTTCTCATCTTCTGCTAAAGAAGCTATCGAGGCAGCGGGCGGTCAAACAGAGGTGATCTAATGTTTCGTACAATCTCCAATTTTATGCGTGTAAAAGATATACGAAATAAAATCATCTTCACATTGCTTATGCTGATCATCTTCAGGATCGGTACGTTCATTCCGGTTCCGTTCACCGATCGTTCCGCGATCGATTTCATGAACCAGCAGAACGTCTTCGGCTTCCTGAATACGTTTGGCGGCGGTGCATTGCAGAATTTCTCCATCTTAGCAATGGGTATCATGCCGTACATCACTGCCTCGATCATCATGCAGCTTCTGCAAATGGATGTCGTACCGACATTCAGTGAGTGGAAAAAGCAAGGGGAGATGGGTCGTCGTAAGTTGGCACAGGTGACTCGTTATGCCACCATCGTGCTAGCGTTAATACAGGCGGTCGGTATGTCCATCGGCTTCAACCAGTTGTCCGGCGGCATGCTGATATCCGATCCAAGTTTCTACAAATTCGCTGTCATAACTCTTGTTTTGACTGCGGGAACAGCATTCTTGATGTGGTTAGGAGAACAGATCACAGCTCATGGTGTAGGTAATGGTATTTCCATTATCATCTTCGCCGGAATCGCTGCTGCTATCCCGAATGGTTTGAACCAGCTTTGGGAACAGTATTTCAGCAATCCAGGGGATGATCTATTCCTGAATGTCGTGATCGTTGCAATCATCGCTATTGTGATCATTGCCGTAATTGTTGGTGTGATTTATATCACGCAGGCACTTCGTAAAATTCCAATCCAGTATTCGAAGCGTACTTCCAATCGTGCACAAGTAGGCGGCCAGTCCACCCACTTACCGATTAAAGTGAACGCTGCTGGAGTAATCCCTGTAATTTTCGCAGTTTCCTTTATTTATGCACCGCGTACCATCGCGAGCTTCTTTGAAGGAAATGTAGCAACTACGATCGAGAACGTATTCGATTATACGCAACCAATTGGGATGGTCATCTATGTAGTCCTGATTCTTGCATTTAGTTATTTCTATACATTTGTTCAGGTCAATCCGGAACAAATGGCAGAGAACTTAAACAAGCAAGGTGGCTACATCCCGGGTATACGCCCAGGGAAAAGCACGGAAACGTACCTCACCAGTGTGATGTATCGTTTAACCTTCGTTGGGTCTCTCTTCTTGGCTGCTGTAGCTGTATTGCCTATCATCTTGGGCTCTATTGCCAACTTGCCGACTTCTGTCCAAATCGGAGGAACGAGCCTGCTGATCGTGGTAGGGGTAGCGTTACAGACGATGAAGCAGTTAGAAAGCCAGTTAGTGAAGCGGCATTACAAAGGCTTCATGAAATAGAGAACAGTCTACAAACAGACGAGAGCGAGGGGAATTTCGTTGAACTTGATTCTTATGGGTCTGCCGGGTGCCGGTAAAGGGACTCAGGCAGATAAGATTGTTGATAAATATAGCATCCCTCATATCTCAACAGGAGATATGTTCCGAGCTGCAATAAAAGAAGGAACGGAGCTTGGCCGTGAAGCGAAAGCTTACATGGACCAGGGGAAACTAGTTCCGGATGAAGTAACAATTGGTATAGTCCGAGACCGTTTGGGCAAGGATGACACCAATAACGGATTTTTACTTGACGGTTTTCCTCGTACGCTTGCTCAGGCCCAGGCGCTTGACGCATTGCTGGACGAATTGAATGCTAATGTAGATTACGTCTTACATGTAGAGGTTCCGCAGGAGAAATTGGTGGAGCGTTTATCTGGCAGATGGGTTTGTCCGACATGCGGCACTACGTATCATACTGTCTTCAATCCTCCGAAAGAAGAAGGGGTTTGTGACAAGGATGGTACTGCGCTGATCCAGCGAGACGACGATAAGCCGGAAACGGTGAAAAAACGTTTGGAAGTCAATATCGAGCAGCAAAAACCGATATTGGACTTCTACAACGATAAGGGCTATCTTGTAACAGTGAACGGTGACCAAGCAATCGATCAGGTCTTCCACGACATCGATCAGCGCTTGAAAAATCTTCGCTGATACAGGTGTGCAAACTATACTCTTTTGTACGGATGGAATCGCTCTTTGGGCTTGAGTTAGCGTAAGGATGCATTCTGTCCCTTGATAGAGTATAATAGACCTCGTGGTAGAGTTGAAACGATCTGCGATATGCGATTCGTTCAAGCTTCCATCATCGGAACCGAGCCTTACTGATATCCTGACGCTAATTGACAAGGCTGAATATGAACAATCATGAAACAAATTGTGATTCAATTTGTGGACTTAATATAGATTCCCTAACATGCAGCTTTTCTAACCTGGACTTCCAGGCAGAAAAGTGGTAGAATATGCTCTTTGTTTACAGCATATAATGCTAACTTACGCACAGCTTCGAAATAAGCTATGATGAAGGTGATCATGTTTGAGCGAAACGGATGCAAGTCCACGGATCGGTCAGGTTGTTCGTATCGTACATGGGCGAGAAGCAGGCCAGCTTGCGATTGTCATTCGAATAATTGACAGTCGTTTTGTGTTGCTTGCCGACGGGGAGAAACGCAGGTTTGATTCACCGAAGCGCAAGGCTTTGCGCCATGTGGATCTGCTGCCTTATGTATCACCGGAAGTCCGCCGCAGCCTTCTAGAAGCTGGTCGCGTAACCAATGGTAAACTGCGATTTGCGATATCTACTTATGTCAATCATACCGTGAAGAGATTTGAAGAAGGGAGATAGACCGATGGCGAAAGATGATGCAATTGAAGTAGAAGGAACTGTCACCGATACATTGCCGAATGCGCAATTCAAGGTGGAGTTAGAGAATGGCCACACCGTTTTAGCACATGTTTCCGGTAAAATTCGTATGCACTTCATTCGAATTCTTCCTGGAGATAAAGTAACGGTAGAGCTTTCCCCTTACGACTTGACTAAAGGACGTATTACGTACCGTTATAAATAATTTGACTAGCTCCGATACTAAAGGAGGAATAGATGATGAAGGTAAGACCATCTGTAAAGCCTATTTGCGAAAAATGCAAAGTCATTCGTCGTAAAGGCAAAGTAATGGTAATCTGTGAAAATCCTAAGCATAAGCAAAAACAAGGATAATACAAGGAGGTGCACGTAGCTAATGGCACGTATAGCAGGTATTGATATTCCACGTGACAAACGCGTAGTTATTTCCCTAACATACATCTATGGTATTGGAAAAACTACAGCGAAAAACGTACTAAAAGAAGCTGGTGTTTCTGAAGATACACGCGTTCGTGATCTTACAGAAGACGAACTATCCAGAATCCGTCAGGCAATCGACGGCTACACTACTGAAGGTGATCTTCGCCGTGAAGTATCCCTTAACATCAAACGTTTGATTGAGATCGGTTCTTATCGTGGTCTTCGCCACCGTCGCGGATTGCCGGTTCGTGGTCAGAAAACGAAGAACAACTCTCGTACTCGTAAAGGCCCACGCCGCACAATCGCTAACAAGAAAAAATAAGCAAGGAGGTAAATGAACATGGCTCGTAAACAACAAACTCGTAAACGTCGTGTGAAAAAGAATATCGAAACTGGTATTGCTCACATCCGTTCTACTTTCAACAACACAATCGTTACGATTACTGATGTACAAGGTAACGTAATCAGCTGGAGCAGCTCAGGTTCCCTTGGTTTCAAAGGTTCCCGTAAATCTACTCCATTCGCTGCACAAATGGCTGCTGAAGCTGCTGCTAAAGGTTCTGTCGAAAACGGCATGAAGTCTTTGGAAGTAACAGTTAAAGGCCCTGGTGCTGGTCGTGAAGCTGCGATTCGTTCCCTTCAAGCTGCAGGTCTTGAAGTGACAGCGATCCGTGACGTCACTCCAGTTCCACATAACGGTTGCCGTCCACCAAAACGTCGTCGCGTATAAGTTTTTCCTGCTTGCTGTATAGAATTTGTATCCGTGTCTATAATGGGTTATGATAGCTTAAAAGCGATCAGGTCATACAGTAAGACCGTATCGTCAAGATGCAGAAACGGGAACCGCAATATGGGGAATTTCGGTTAGGAGCGATTCTAACCGGGGTTTCGACGTTTTAAAGGAGGGCTTTATAAATGATCGAAATTGAAAAACCAAAGATTGAAACGGTTGAGATCAGCGATGATGCTACATTTGGAAAGTTCGTTGTAGAACCGCTTGAACGTGGATATGGTACTACACTAGGAAACTCCTTGCGTCGTATCCTATTATCCTCACTTCCTGGCGCTGCTGTAACATCCATTCAAATTGATGGCGTGCTCCATGAATTCTCTACGATTGAAGGCGTAGTAGAAGACGTGACATCCATCATTTTGAACTTGAAGAAACTGGCTCTCAAAATCTACTCCGATGAAGAAAAAACGTTGGAGATCGATGTACAAGGTGAAGGGAAAGTAACCGCTGCTGACATCACATTCGATAGTGATGTGGAAGTGTTGAATCCGGATCTTCATATTGCGACATTGGGCAAAAATGCTCATTTCCATATGAAGCTAACGGCTGAACGCGGCCGTGGCTACCGTCCAGCTGATCAGAATAAACATGAAGATCAGCCGATTGGTGTCATTCCGATCGATTCCATCTTTACGCCAGTTTCAAAAGTGACGTATCAAGTGGAGAACACGCGCGTTGGCCAACTGGCTAACTTCGATAAACTGACGTTGGACGTCTACACTGACGGCAGTATCCGACCTGAAGAGGCAGTTTCTCTTGGTGCGAAGATCTACACGGAGCATTTGAATATCTTCGTGGGTCTAACAGATGAAGCACAGAATGCCGAAATCATGGTTGAAAAAGAAGAAGACCAAAAAGAAAAAGTTCTTGAGATGACTATCGAGGAATTGGACTTGTCTGTCCGTTCTTACAACTGTCTGAAACGTGCTGGTATCAACACGGTACAAGAGCTTGCTAATAAATCCGAAGAAGACATGATGAAAGTGCGTAACCTAGGACGTAAATCATTAGAAGAAGTTAAAAAGAAACTAATCGATTTAGGACTTGGTCTTCGTAAAGAAGACTGATCCCGTCTAACGGAGCATTTTTACACCAGGAAAGGGAGGGATAACCTATGGCTAGAAAGTTAGGACGTACTACTGATGCTCGTATGGCGCTTTTGCGCAACCTTGCAACTGATCTTATCGTTCACGAAAGATTGGAAACAACGGAGGCGAAAGCGAAGGAGCTTCGTTCTGTAGTAGAAAAAATGATCACTCTTGGCAAACGTGGAGATCTTCACGCTCGTCGTCAAGCTGCAGCTTTCCTTTACGGTACTAAAGCAGACGAGAACCAAGACGCAGTACAAAAACTATTCAGCGATATTGCCGGACGTTATGAAGAACGTCAAGGAGGTTACACACGCGTGTTGAAACTTGGACAGCGTCGTGGTGACGGTGCGGCTATGGCAATCATTGAATTAGTATAAGGCAATACAAGGGCAGGAAAATCTCTACCACGAGGTGTATTCCGGCCCTTTTTTCTTTTACAGACGAAGCAAGCGCCGTTAACGAGCGCTTGCTTTTCTTTTTTGTCTGATTTCTTTATACTAGCTATAGAAATGACAGGAACGGACAGACACGTTTAAGTATTTCCCCGGAAATAGTCGGGTAATGACGAAGGAGCACGAAATGCATGTACGCGATTGAATTCAAGAATGTTTCTTTCCGCTACGAAGAGGAGCAGCCCTATGTACTACGCAATGTCAGTTTCCAGGTGAAAGCAGGGGAATGGCTGGCGATCATCGGACATAATGGTTCAGGCAAGTCAACGATTGCCAAGCTGATGAATGGGCTGTTATTTCCGACTGAAGGGGAAATTCTCATCAATGGAATACCGCTGAAAGAAGAGAGTATTTGGGAGATAAGGCGCCAGGTAGGTATGGTATTCCAGAACCCTGATAATCAGTTCGTCGGTACGACTGTGCGGGATGACGTAGCTTTCGGTTTGGAAAATCGTGGCGTGCCTCGTTCGGAGATGATGGATCGAATCACTTCTTCACTGGAACAAGTGCGGATGCAGGATTATTTACTGCACGAGCCATATCGTTTATCAGGCGGCCAAAAACAGCGGGTGGCCATTGCCGGTGTATTGGCTATTTCTCCAAGCGTCATCATACTGGATGAAGCCACTGCGATGCTCGATCCTCTTGGGAGGAAAGAAATACTTGATACTGTTCACCGTGTTCAAGCAGCGCAGCAGCTTGGTTTGATTACGATCACCCATGACTTGAATGAAGTGATGCAGGCGCATCGTGTACTGGTGATGAACGATGGGGAAATATGGACGACTACTGTACCAAGGGAATTAGTGAAAAGGCAGACAGAATTACAGCAGATTGGCTTGGATGTGCCGTTTGTCACACAGCTTGCCCATGCTTTGGAGAGACAGGGCATCAGCCTGGCTGAGGAGCCGATTGATCACGAGGAGTTGTTGGATGCACTATGGACATTACATTTGAACAAGTAGATTACACGTATCAGGCAAACTCCCCGTTTGAGCACAAGGCACTGAAAGATTTATCCTTCCATCTGCCCGGGGGGAGCTTCACCGCTATCGTCGGGCATACCGGCAGCGGCAAATCCACCCTGCTGCAGCACTTGAACGGACTCGTCAGACCTACTAGCGGAAGCGTACGGATTGGCGGGCATACACTGGAGCCGAATAAGAAGCCCAAGCAAGCCAAAGAGCTCCGCAAACAAGTCGGCATCGTATTCCAATATCCGGAGCATCAGCTATTCGAGGAGACGGTGGAGAAGGACATCGCCTTCGGACCGCGTAACTTCGGAGTACCGGAAAAAGAGATTCAGAAGCGGGTAGAAGAAAGTGCAGAAGCGGTAGGTTTGGATTTATCCTTGCTAAGCAGATCCCCTTTCGAGCTGAGCGGTGGTCAGATGCGTCGCGTGGCCATTGCAGGTGTGCTTGCAGTTCGGCCGCGTGTTCTCGTCCTGGACGAGCCTACAGCAGGACTGGATCCACGTGGGCAGCGGGAGATCATGGACATGTTCCATCGGCTTCATAAGGAACAGCAGCTGACGACGATATTGGTGACGCACAGTATGGAGGATGCGCTCTCCTACGCTGATCATATGCTGGTACTCGATAAAGGGGAAAAGTATATGGAAGGACCTCCTGTCGAAGTATTCCAGCAGCGGCAGGCTCTTCAACAAGTACAGCTTGATGTGCCGGAGATATTTCAATTCCTTCAGAAAGCATCCGAGCGCTTTGGTGAAACGGTCGTTTATGAAGGCGAGGATACCGACAGGCTTGCGAAGCAGCTGGCGGATTTGGCAGGTGAGAGAGAATGAACAATCTATTGATTGTCGGTCAATATGTTCCAACAAACAGCATTGTTCACCGAATGGATCCACGGATCAAGATGCTGATCATCTTCTTTTACGTCATTTTCATCTTCTTTGCCAATAACGTCATTAGTTATGCGCTTTTCACAGTATTTGCGGTCGGGGGTACGCTCTTGACGAAGGTGCCATGGCGTTTCATTGCCAAAGGATTGACACCGGTATGGTTCCTGATCGTCTTTACTTTTATCTTGCACTTATTTGTCACAAAGGAAGGCACTGTATTAGTGAATATATTCGGGCTGCCGATCTATAGCGGAGCACTGGAGCAAGGAGCTGTCATCTCGCTGCGATTCTTTTTGCTTATCCTTTTGACATCGCTGCTTACGCTGACGACAACACCGATTGAGATTACCGACGGAGTCGAGTCCTTGCTTGGACCATTGCGTCGATTCAAGTTCCCCGTACATGAATTGGCACTGATGATGTCCATTTCCTTACGTTTCATCCCGACTTTGCTTCAGGAAACCGAAAAGATATCCAATGCGCAAGCCTCCAGAGGCGTGGACTTCCGCACAGGCCCATTCAGGGAGCGTATACGGGCCGTTATCCCGCTGCTGGTGCCTTTGTTCGTCAGTGCGTTTAAGCGGGCAGAGGAGCTTGCTATGGCGATGGAGGCAAGAGGCTATCGCGGAGGGGAAGGACGGACGAAGCTACGGGAACTGCGCGTGATGAAGCGGGATATTGCGGCACTGATCCTTTTCATTGTGGTGGTTGCTGCAGCCTTGATCACGAGAGATTATAGTTAGGAGTTACAAAGATGACGCAACGAATGAAGGCGACAGTCAGCTATGATGGCACGCATTTTTCCGGCTTCCAGGTCCAGGAAAAAAACCGTACGGTGCAGGGTGAGCTGGAGAAGGCACTTATGAAAATCCATAAAGGGCAGCCAATCAGGATCCAAGCATCAGGCCGTACAGACGCAGGTGTGCATGCCAGGGGGCAGGTCATCCATTTCGATACTGAGCTGCGGATGGGAGATTACAATTGGCGCAAGGCACTCAATACCTTGCTGCCGGATGATGTGAGGATTACAGATATAATGGAAGCGGAGGAAGGCTTCCATGCCCGTTATACCGCAAAGAGGAAGCAGTATAAATACTTTGTGCACAATGCTCCCGAACAGGATGTGTTCAAGCGTCATTATGTACATCATGTGCCATATCACCTTGAGCTTGCCAGGATGCAGCAGGCAATCAAAGCAATTGAAGGGACACATGATTTCAGTGCTTTTTGCTCCGCCAGGACAGGTGTCAAAGGGGATAAAATCCGTACCATCTATGAAGCAGTATGTGAAAAGCAGGAAGATATGCTTGTCTTTACTTTTACGGGCAGCGGTTTCCTCTATAATATGGTGCGAATTTTAGCAGGTACATTGATCGACATCGGAAACGGGCGCAAAGAGGCGGAAGACATGGCTAAAATACTAGAGTCGAAGGACCGGCAGCTGGCGAGTAAAACCGCTGCCGCGAGCGGCCTGTGCCTGTGGAAAGTGGACTACTGAAAACTTTTTGGTAAAACAACGCATTCGGGTGTTACATGCCCTTGACATGTGGGTCTGTGATGATATACTATGGTTTATGGCATTTTATTTCTATACCACGATTAGCCCCGGAAGACTAATTGTGTAGAATAATAAATGAACGATTCAATCGAAAAAATGGAGGAACTGACATGCGTACAACATTCATGGCGAACGAAAGCAATATCGAACGCAAATGGCTTGTTGTGGATGCAGAAGGCCAAACGCTTGGTCGTCTTGCAAGTGAAGTTGCTGCTATCCTGCGCGGTAAGCACAAACCAACTTACACTCCACATGCCGACACTGGTGACAACGTAATCATCATCAACGCTGAGAAAATCGAACTTACTGGTAACAAACTTGCTGACAAGATCTACTACCGTCACTCTAACCACCCAGGTGGTTTGAAACAGCGTACAGCTGACGAAATGCGTACAAAATACCCTGAGCAAATGCTAGAGCTTGCTATCAAAGGCATGCTTCCAAAGGGACCACTTGCACGTAAAATGATCAAAAAGCTTCACGTATACCGTGGCGCTGAGCACAAACACCAAGCACAACAACCAGAAGCATACACACTTCGCGGATAATAAAAAGGAGGTAAACGATAGTGGCACAAGTACAATACTACGGCACCGGTCGCCGTAAAAGCTCTACTGCCCGTGTACGTCTAGTACCAGGCACAGGTCAAGTAACAGTAAACAACCGTAGTGCGGAAGATTACTTCCCATACGAAACACTTCGTACAATCATCAACCAACCGCTAGTTGCAACAGAAACTGCTGGCAACTACGACGTTCTTGTAACTGTACAGGGTGGTGGATTCACAGGACAAGCAGGTGCAATCCGTCACGGTATCTCCCGTGCGCTTCTTGAAGCGGACCCAGAATACCGCGGAACACTTAAAAAAGCTGGCTTCCTAACTCGTGACGCACGTATGAAAGAGCGTAAGAAATACGGTCTTAAAGGTGCACGTCGCGCTCCACAGTTCTCAAAACGTTAATCAATTTATTATTGCATCAACGTTTGCAAGAGATCTTTGGTTCAAGTTGGTTCAAAATATCAACTGGATAGAGAACTCAACAGATTTAAAGCATCAGCATCTTGCTGGTGCTTTTTTTCTGGCATTAATTCCAGATAGTAGTTCTGTGTGGTCTGAAGATCTATGTGTCCTAGTCGTTTTGAGACATAGGCAATATCTCTCAAGCAAATGATGCATGCGTATCCTTAAACGTGAAATGTTGTTTTTAAATCCGTTGATTGCTTAAAGCCCCCAAAGCTGTGCTTCTTTCTTTGTTGGAGAAGTTCTAGATGGCTTTTTATGTTTGCCTTGTTGAATAGGGAAACTTGCGCCCGATACGATGTTCCTCTCTATCAACTCCTTAACAATTTAAACAAAGTGATTTTCGATGAAATTCATTAAAGATCTTATTGTTTATCGTACTTGTCGGCCAATCATGAAACAATCAAGTTCGCTGTGTGGTCGTATTGATTCTCATTAATAACTGCCTTAAACAATCGGGCCAGTTAACAGAATATCGCCAACAGAAACCTTGCCCGTATTTTGTAAAGATTCCAGCATAGATGCCAATACATATCCATGCCCGACAACTACAGATTCACTAAATCATCTTTTCCATGTAAGATGTGGTATTTTTATTGTGCAATAAACATTCAAGGGGGGCAACCAATGAACAAAACAGACCGTTTGTTAGCCATCGTGCTGGAGCTGCAACGCAAGGAAGTTGTACGGGCCGAAGATTTGGCGACCCTATTTGAAACTAGCGTGCGGACCATCTACCGTGACATTCAGGCGCTGAGTGAAGCGGGCGTGCCGATCATAGGAGCCCCTGGGACAGGGTATTCCTTGATGGAAGGTTATTTTCTGCCGCCGATCAGTTTCACGGTACCAGAAGTCGTGAGCTTACTGATTGGAACGGACTTTATCGAACAACTATTTGATGATGATTATCGTGTCAGGGCTAAAGCTGCTCGCTGCAAAATCGAGGCCGTTCTAACAGAGAGCGTTCGCAATGAAACATCTCGTGTACGCAAGGCTATGCGTTTGCTCATTTCCGATAAACAGGTCACTCCGTCAAAAGAAAAGGAATATCTAGAAAAGATCCGTCGAGCGATATTAGACGAGCGAAAGATCAGATTTCATTATGCAAAAAGACTTGCAGATTCCGAGGGGAATCGGCATAGTGTTCGTACCGTTGCTCCCTATGGATTGGTGCTCGTTCAAGGATCGTGGATGCTCGTGGCCCGATGTTATCTGCGCCAAGACATTCGCCATTTCCGTTTGTCCCGTATGACGGAACTTATCGATCTGGAAGAACGATTCGAACTGCCGTCGCATTTTAACTTAAGGGAGTATACCCCTCTGGATGATCGGTACTTACAAGTTCGCCTTCGATTTAACCATGACATCGCAGATAAGGTGAAGGAATCGAACTATCATTACATGGAGGATATAGAAGAGCATCAAGATGGATTGCATGTGGTCTTACGCGTTCGTCAACTGGACGAATTGCTGCAATGGGTGCTTGGATGGGGAGCGGATGTGATTGTATTGGAGCCAGATTCATTCCGAAATCGGATTCGTGAGGAAGCTAAAAAAATATTACAACGCTACTGACATACTGTTGTCAGTAGCGTTTTTTTATAATCGGAGTAAGTAAACGTAAAGGAGTGGGAGAAAAATGTGAAGTATGTCTTGCATCGAGTGCGGTACACTTTGGATCAATTGAGCCGCAACCTGGCGTGGAAGGATGGTTGTTGGACCAGATGGTCTAGTTTCTGATTAATTCGGGCCTTCTAATGGTCTGTTTGAGGAAAGGGAAAAGTTCCGAAAATCAAAATGGAAAAGGACATCATTGATTTTAGTGGTTTCCCTTACAGCATGAAGTGAATTGTTTCGACACTGATCGTTCTTGGAACTTTTTGTCACCTATTTACTACAGCTCCTTTGCCCTTGCGGAAGTTTCGCTGGTTCTGGCCCAAAATGATATGGACGGTATTGTAATATTTATTATAGGAAGGATGATATCTTGTGAATTTCGCTTCTGTACGCATCATCACCGACGACGTGGATCGTCTCGTCGAGTTCTATGAGAAAGTCATGGGTGTTTCGGCGGAGCGCCCAGCGCCAGTTTTTGCCGAACTCGTTATGCCATCATGCACCTTGGCAATCGGTCACTCTCAGACGTCGCAACTATTCGGCGCTGGTTCCGTAGTGTCGGCCAACAATCAGACTGTCATCATCGAATTCCGCGTCGACGATGTCGAAGCCGAATACGCGCGCTTGAAGCTGTTTGTTGATGATTGGGTAAAGGAACCGACCACGATGCCGTGGGGGAACCGCTCTGTGCTGTTCCGCGATCCCGACGGCAACCTCGTTAACCTCTTCGAGCCGGTGACCGAGGAAGCGATCAAACGGTTCAGCGGTAGGCGTTGACGGTCAGTTAAAGTGAGTGAGGCCTCAATTTAGGGAGTAGCAACGATTCGTAAAATATATGGCCATTTTGGCCGAATGTGCCGATAACTTTTCTCCAGTGATAATATCGTCTTTCCCGGTATGACAATGATCCATTAAGAAGCTTTTGAAGTATTATCGACTGGATTAAAATCGCCCGAAAAAACAGGAATCGTTGGCGTATCCCCTCAAGTCTTTAATCAACGGGGCGGTTGTGGCACAAACAACGCCCAGAATTCTGGAAAGTAAGTTGATAAAGTATTCAACTAACATCAACCACTTTGGTTCATATGTTATTGTATATTTTTAATTTCAAGAAACATTGATATAAATGGATTATGATGTAATCACTATACTTGAAATTTATCTATATATTGCTCAAAACGTTAGGGGATACAGACGAAAGACTCTCAGCTGGTTGGGTGAGAGTCTTTTTTGTCTATCGATTTATGTGGTGCTTTGATACACTGAAAAAAAGAAATATGGGAGGTTCTGTTATGTCCGAACGTAAGCTTGTACTATTCATTGCCACAAGTCTGGATGGTTATATAGCAACCAAGGAGGATTCTCTGGATTGGCTCTATTCTGTGGAAGGTGAAGGGGATAACGGCTATAGCGAGTTTTATGAAACGGTAGATACAGTGCTTATGGGAAAGAGAACATATGACTGGATAATGGACCATGCAGAACAATTTCCCTATCAAAATAAAATGTGTTACGTCTTCACACGTTCAGAAATGAAGAATGCGGAGGATGTACAATTTGTCCGGAATGATATCGTATCATTCATTAATAAGCTGAAACTGCAAGAAGGAAAGGATATCTGGATGGCGGGTGGCGGGGAACTGTTGTCTGCATTCATGCAGGAACAGCTAGTCGACGAATTGATACTTACTGTGGCCCCTGTGCTTCTCGGCAGCGGTATACCTTTGTTCAAGGAAGGGAATCAAACGAAGCTTACTTTGAAACGGAAAAGGTCGTTCAATCAGTTTGTGGAACTGCACTATGAGGTGAGGGTTTAGTAACATTGGAGATTAATCATTCAGCATTCGATTACAGAGTGCTGTACATAATCCTTGATCGAGACAATATCTGACGGTCTCCTGGCCATTGATGGAAATGTTGTTATAATCAAGCGGCTTCTCGAATCCAGATAGTGTCATAGGTTGACGGAGATGACATATTTTTTGGGGGAAATTACGCAGTATGATGTCCGTCAGCTGTGTGTCATTTATCCCGCCATACTCGTAAACGGATTGATTCACCAGTACTGTCTCAATAAAATCAATATCTGATGAGTTTACACCTTGTCCCTGAATCCATTCGAATACTGTCATAACAATCCTCCTTCCATTACTAGCAACATAACATAAAAGACAAGGAGCCATACATGAAGTTTTCCATTAAACAGCTTGATTTTTTTGATAGTGATTCCACTATTTATTTTCAAACGCCGGCTTCCCATCGTTTGCGGATAGACACATCTCATTTCGAAAATCATTCCAATCTGCTTATTCTCCGGGAATTTATCCACTCTGTTTTTCCTGGGCATGAAAACATAAACATGACGGGAATCGGCGGTTATTATATAGGCTCAAAACGAGTGTGGCAAAAGCAATGCTTAAAGGATGCGGTCAAGCTCACTAATTGGCAGGAGACCAACTTGCTGGATGAGGAGGAAAGAAGATACTTCTGTATTACTGTTAAGGACATTACAGCGCAGGAAGTGTACGCTTTATGCAAGCAAACCGCCCAAGGCCGCAAGTGTTCCAATCTTATGTTCTATACGGCAAACCGCGTGTTATATATCAGTGCCGATGTGCTGGATTTGACCATGATGGATCAAGGGAAATTAAGGCAAATATGCAGCGTGTTCCATTCATTCATCGATACGCATTACCCAAATATAAAGACGATGTAAATTGTAATCAGCTCGTGCTTTCATTCTTAACACTAGCTGCATGGTAATTGATATCAAGCTCCATTAAGTTAACAGTATGAGACAATCTATTACATTTTTATTGGCAGGTCTATTGCTGCTGACTGGCTGTTCCTCGATTCAATCGGAAGCATCTGGTGTTCCTGATTATGCCCCATTGATCATCGCCCATCGCGGGGCCTCTGCCGTCGAGCCTGAGCATACGTTTCTGGCCTACAATCAGGCGCTGGAAGATGGGGCAGACTATATTGAAATCGATTTGCGCAGGACGGCGGATGGTGAACTGGTTGCAATGCATGACGAAACTGTCGATAGGACGACTGACGGAAAGGGCTTGGTCGAGGAGCAGACCTTGGAGGAGGTAAAGGCACTCGATGCCGGAGAAGGGCAAACGGTACCTACCTTGGGAGAAATTCTGGATTGGTATGGCAGTGGAGTGCATTATTATATCGAGACACGGGAGGATGAAGCAGGAGAGCTTGTGATGGAGGAGGAATTACTGCAATTACTGGAGCAATACGCTATCCCGAGGAATCAGGTGATCCTGCAGTCGTTCAGTAAAGACAGCATTCGCACCTTGCATGAACTGGATCCGGAACTTACGCTTGTACAGCTGCTGAAAAAGAAAGACGTGGAGCAGCTGAATGAAAAGGATCTTCAAGCATTGAGAGAAACGGCATTTGGTGTCGGGATTTATGCAGGAATCGTGGATAAAGCAACAGTGGACCTGATTCACCAGCATGAATTGGAGATCCATGCTTATTACCGAGGTGACGAAAGAGAGTGGACCAAGAGAATGCTCCAATACGAAGTGGATGGTATCTTCTCTGATGATCCGGCATATTTGATGAATGTGATGAAGGAATAGATCATAGCTAGTGATTTATTCCTTTTTTTGTCGGAATGTTTAGCTTCGGTATGGGGGGATATAGGGATATTATGCAGCAAAGGAGGGAGTTTTTCTGATGAAAACAGTCGCAACCGTAGGAAGCATCTTCGGTATCATCGCTTCACTTCTCGCAATGTTTTTCACCTTAATCGACGATTCGTATACAGTAGGCAACTTTGGACTGCTTGGAATTGCAGCTGGTATTCTTGGTATCATCGCTGCTATCTTGATTGAGCGGAAACCGGTGCTCGCTGGAATTCTCCTGATTGTGGCAGCAGCAGTCGGCATTTATGGCGTGCTATTATACTTTCTCGTGCCGGGTGTATTGATGCTCATCGCGGCATTTGTGAAAGTGAGCCGCAGGGGAAGCAGTTACTGAAGGAAGCATACCGCAGACATCGGTATGCTTTATTCAGCGGAAATACCTCAGTTTTAAATGATAATGCTGCTCTATCGCAGGTACCGGAACAAGGGATTCTCCACTATCATTGCTTACTTTGACTTGCCTGAAATAACGCTCAGGAAACGGATAGCTAAAGGAAACCGGGACACAACCATACTCTGGACAGTTCCGGGATTCGAGCAGGTTTTGGACAGGCAGATGAATGAAGCGAGTGAGCCTTCAGCAGATGAGGCAGATTATCTATTCGTCATAAGGGATGAAAACGATGTTCTAACGATCACTGAAAGGGTCCTGAATGCGATACAAAAATAAAAAGAGGGAGTGTCGTCCCTCTTTCGTATATTAATATCCGTATCCGTAATAAGGATAATTGTAATATGGGTATGGATAAGGATAGTATGGGTAAGGTCGTGGCCGGTAATAATAAGGCGGATAAAGCAAACTGCTGCCGATCAATCCACCAACGACACCACCAAGGAATGGGGCGCCATATCCGAAACCGGGGCGTCCATAGCCGAATCCCGGGCGACCGAAGCCACCGAAGCCAAATCCCGGGCGACGTCGGTATTCATCCGTGTAAACCGGATACGAATATTGAACTTGTTCGTCAGCTTGATATGGTACAAGAGTATGGTTTTGTTCTTGCATGAAAAACACCTTCCTTTCTGTGCCAGTGTATGACGGGCAAGAGCGGAAGGCGCAGTACAGCAGCCTAATGAAGTTACTTTTTTAATTGAAGGTATCGCGAAAGATGGCAGCTATCGGGATTAACAATGCAAGGATTGGAACGAAGGCCCATATCCAGGTGTGTTTGGATTGTTTGTTTTCCTCTTTCATTTTCTCTACCTCGAGCTCGAGCAATCGGATGCGTTGTTCCAAGTCTTCCTTCATACTTCATCCTCCTTAGGCTTGCCTTCGAAACTCTTCATAAAAAGAGCCTCTGTTACCATTGTAGCAAACAAGAGGCATCTTCATGCTTATGCAATAACAGCAGTTGTAACAGCGCCATATCCGTCTCCGCTTCCAGCATTCTGTATTGATCTTTTATAGGAGACATACGAAATATACAGGGCAATCGTTGCGCCAATCACTGTCAGAATCAAGCCTATATAAGAAATGACTGTTGCGATGAACTCATATCTTTCCTCTTCGACAATGACAGTATTATTATTATTCAACTGATCATCGCTCCTTCCTCACGCTAGCTTATGCGCGGATGGGCGGATGGTGCCTATTTTGATCAATCGTTTGATTAGCTCACATTTTAGGAATTGTCAGCACTTTTGCTCAGGGAAAAACTATTAGCTAGCGGCTATTCATATGGCAGTTTGAAAAAACGTTGCTATAGACCCACCTGTTGGTTGACTGATATGATGATGGAACTGGAATGAAAGGGCTGACGAGGCGTTGGAAAATGAAAAATACAAGGAACTGAAGATGGGAGAGCGCGGAGTCTATATCAGTATCGGTGCTTATCTTGTCTTGTCCTGTTTAAAATTGATCATTGCATTCATAAGCGGATCGGCTGCATTGCGGGCGGACGGTTTGAATAATGCTACGGATATCGTGGCTTCTGTTGCTGTGCTGATCGGGTTGAAGTTGGCGCGGAAACCACCGGATGCCGATCACCCATACGGACATTGGAAAGCTGAGACAGTAGCAAGTCTCATTGCTTCCTTCATCATGATGACGGTCGGCCTGCAAGTATTGTATACAGCGGTATTGAATGTGTTTGACGGTTCCAATGAGGCGCCGGATATGATGGCGGCTTGGACAGGCATATTCGGGGCAATCGTCATGTTCCTCGTATACCGGTACAATATGCGATTAGGAACAAAAATAAACAGTCAATCTGTTAAGGCAGCGGCAAAGGATAATCTATCGGATGCACTTGTGAGTATCGGAACGGTTATTGGTATTATTGGCTCCCAGCTAGGCTTGCCATGGCTGGATCCGTTGGCAGCAATCATTGTCGGATTGATTATCTGCAAGACAGCGTGGGAAATTTTCACTTCCTCTTCCCACCAGCTCACCGATGGTTTTGATGAAACCTTGATGGCAGCTTATACAGAAACCATTATGCAAATTCAAGGGGTAAAGGGCATAAAGACAATGAAAGCAAGAAGCTATGGCAATAATACCATTGTCGATACAGAAATCTTGGTCAACTCCACCCTGGATATCCGGAAAGCCCATGATGTGGCAACGACAGTCGAGAAGACGCTGAAACGGGAACACGGTGTCTATTGGGTCAATGTCCATGTCGAGCCGCAATAAAAAGCCAGAAGCGTACATGCTTCTGGCTTTTCGCTTTAATCAATGATCAGCATATTGTTTTCGTCGAACTTCCAATGCTCGCTGTATGCCACTTCCCAATAATACCCATCAGGGTCGGTGAAATAACCGCTATAGCCGCCCCAATCGACACGCTGCGGCTTCTTGATGATCGTGGCACCAGCCCGTGCCGCCTTGTCAATCACGTAATCGACTTCTTGCGCGGTTTTGGCATTATAAGCTAGTGTAAATCCCGGGAATCCGGCAGTTGCTTGTGGCGGGTTATCAGCATTGATATCTTTTTGCAATTCTTCAAGCGGATACAGTTCCAGCTTCGTCCCTCTGTTATTGAAAAATACGATATGCGGTGAGTTTTCTTTTACGCTTGTCTCAAAATCCAGCCCATTACGGTAGAAAGCGAGTGAGGCTTGCATGTCTTTGACGCCTAAACAAATAAGATTGATTTGGTTCACGGTAAACACTCCTATCGTTTTTTTTGTCGTCTGTTCTTAAGCCATACACTGATGTTGAAAAGGATCATGATTACTGCGGCTGCAATGAGCACCGTCATGAGCAGCAGTGTTCCGATGTTGGTGAAGTTGTTGTAGATGCCGATTGCAAAACCGCTCAGCATGATGAATAAGTACATCCACGTTTTTCTTGTCATGATCGTGCCCCTTTATGGAATGAGTAAGCCTGTAAGCATCTTCTGGGTGATATGGTTGAGTTCAGGTAGATCATCAAGCGGGAAATAGCGGAGGTCTAAGCTTTCGCCATCAGTCATGGCGAATTCGCCTGAAATGCCGTTGGCCTCATAAACAGAGATAACATTGTACACTTCGTCTCCGTTTGGATACTGAGCATAGAACTCTGGCCCTGAACACATTCGCAAAAAGCTGAAGTGTTCTGCGTGCAGCCCCGTTTCCTCGAAAAGCTCGCGTCTGGCCGTATCTTCCAATGACTCTCCCAGCTCCAGCGCACCACCTGGAAGTCCCCAATCCTTTGTATCCGATCTCAGCTGCAACAGCAGCTCGCCCTCCTTATTCCGGACAATGACACCGGCACCGGCCATGACGAGCGGACGTTTGCCGACCACTTCACGTAAATCCATTATATAGTTTGCCAACCTAACTACTTCCTTTCATCCTTTGGGTAGAAAGTATCTTTGCTGCGAGGAAAAAGTGAATTGGAGATACCGTAACTGATCAAGTAGCTGACAAGCAAACAGATACCCACAATGGTCAAGTTGTCATGGAGTAAGTAGAGCAAAACACTCAAACCACCCAACACGATATAAATACCTACATTCAAGTATAAGCGTTTCGTTTGATTATCGAATTTCATGTTGTACGTCCTTTTCTATCATACTTGGTGATGCTAGCTTCATTATACCAGTGCAGGCATGATTTCCAAAGAAGAGCGTATATCCGGAATGGTTGTCCCATATAGTGTACAAATGCGCGGTATGGGAGGAAGTATGAATGACTAGAAGATGGATTGCAGGAGCAATAGCAGCTGCGCTGTTTATCATGCTGCTCGCGTACTATGTACCGAAAATCGTCACGACGGAAGAGTCATCTCATTCCTGGTCCTTGCCATTGGCCGGGAAGACGATCGTAATCGATCCGGGCCATGGCGGTGTGGATGGCGGTGCAGAAGGTGCAGATGGAACGCAGGAAGCGGGTATAACTTTAGCGGTTTCGCAAATGTTGCGGGATTATTTGCAACAAGGTGGAGCACTTGTCTATTTAACCCGGGAAGATGATGTGGATCTTGCGGATGAAGATACAAAAGGGCTTTCCAATCGGAAATCAGAGGATATCCGGAATCGAGTGGCTTTTATTGAAGAAAAGGAAGCGGACTTTTATATCAGCATCCATACAAATGCATTGCTATCTACCAAATGGTCAGGAGCCCAGACGTTTTATAATGAAGATAGAACAGGTAGTAAAGCGTTGGCAACATTCATCCAGGATGAAATCAAACGCAATCTGGAGAATACGAAACGAGTACCGCTGTCATTGAATACGATGTACCTTCTGAAACATACGGAACCTACGGGTGCGCTTGTCGAGATTGGCTTCATGTCGAACCCGCGGGAGTTGGAGCTTTTGAAGGACAGCGTTTATCAGGACAAAATGGCCTTCAGTATTTATGAAGGTATCTTGCGCTACACAACTGAGAAGATGCCGGAAGATGAATGACAGAGCGCCGCTTGCCTAGCCTTCTTCAGAATGTGTTATACTAACGGTAAAAGCAGTCTGGAAACCGTTTTCCGGAACAAGCTAGGTAGGGGGCGTTCACATGGTGACAGAAGAAAAAGTACGGGAGCTTCTGAATGATATCGAAGATCCTTTTCTACATACGACGCTGGGGGAAACCGGCGCCATCGCTGATATCCGGATCAAAGAAGAGAAACGGCATGTCAGCGTGAAAATCTTGGTTGGTAAAACGAATACAGCAGAACAGATGCAGCTGCAGCAAGAAATTGTCAATGTCCTGAAAAGTGCGGGTGCTGCAACAGTAGGATTGCGCTTCGACCAGCTTCCGCAAGAAATAGTCGAGCGCTACAGCCAAACGCAATCATCCGGTAAACAGAAATCGTTGCTGGATAAGGATACGAAAACGAAATTCATCAACATCGCCAGCGGCAAAGGCGGTGTCGGCAAATCAACTGTAACTGTCAACTTGGCAGTGGCACTGGCACGAATCGGCTTCAAAGTCGGAATCATCGATGCGGACATATATGGCTTCAGTGTTCCGGAAATGATGGGTATCGAGAAACGGCCGGAAGTTGTCGAGGACAAAATCACACCAGTGGAGCGCTTTGGCGTGAAGGTCATTTCCATGGGCTTCTTCGTAGAAGACAACGGTCCGGTCATCTGGCGCGGACCAATGCTCGGTAAGATGCTGACAAGCTTCTTCAAGGAAGTGCAATGGGGCGATGATCTGGATTACTTGCTTGTCGACCTTCCACCGGGAACAGGGGATGTCGCATTGGATATCCACACAATGCTGCCGTCCTCCAAGGAAATCATCGTCACTACACCGCATCCGAATGCAGCCTTCGTCGCAGCACGTGCGGGACAGATGGCTATCCGCACCGAGCATGAAATACTTGGTGTCGTGGAAAACATGGCGTACTACGAAGTACAAGCAACAGGTGAGAAGGAATATGTATTCGGACAAGGCGGAGGGGACAAGCTCGCGGATGCACTTGATACTGAAGTGATCGGCCGCTTGCCGCTGGCACAGCCTTACAAGGAAGAAGATGTTTTTGCACCGGCTGTCTACCAGGAGGACCATCCGCTTGGAGATGCGTACGATGACTTGGCGAGAGCGATCCTGGAAAAATATATGCAATAAGGAATAGCTGAGAGCGATTGGCTCTCAGCTATTTTTATTTTGAAGCTATCCTGTACTATTCGCACCTGATAAGGAATGCTTCTTTCGATTTAAGATTGTTTTTCTTTTTGTTTAGATTGTGCTTCTTCCAACGCTTTTTGGACAGTTTGCATCAGCTTCTGTTCAAACATCGGCGTTTCGGCTGATTCCTGGATGGTCTTCTCCAGCTCTTTGCGGAAATCCTGGCTTTTCATGACATTAAGCATTTGCTCTTGTACCTTTGGATCCTGCAGGAGCTGCAGAAGCTGTTTTTGGAAATCGGAATCATTCATCAAATCTTTGACGAGCTTTTTCTGCTCAGGCCCAATATTTTTCGCAAAGGCGGCGACAAATTCCGGATCCTCAAAGCGTTCTTTCCAAAATTTCTGCCCTTCTTCCGAGGTCCACGATTTATTGATGGCATCTTCTACTTTGCTGGCATCCAATGAGACCAAATCCTGCATCGTCTCATCAGACATCACTTCCGAAATGGCCTTCTTGCCTTCATCTGTTTTCAATATATCGGCGACCATCTGCTTGGTCGTATCGTAATCCGGCTGGCTGCTTTCTGCGGCTTGACCGCCAGTACATGAAGCAAGCACGAACAGGGATAATATCAGGATCGGCACTAACCTTACAAACATAATCACGTGCTCCTTCCTCTATAGTAAGTACACTTACTTTGCGCACAAGGAGCAATGATTATGCATCAATTCACTTCTTTCAGTTCCGGAGATCCCCCGGCAATCAATTCACTGACGGTCACGTAATGGTAGCCTTTATTCTTCAATGCCGGCAGGATGGTTTCCAATGCCTTTTCGGTCTGTTTGACTGAATCAGAAGCATGCAGCTGGATGATATCGCCATTGCTTGCTTCTTCCATGACTTCATCAACGATAAGCTGCGTGCCTGGGTTGCGCCAGTCCTGCGGATTCACGCTGTATTGGATCACTTTCAAGCCAAGTGTCTCGGACAATTGAATGATTTCGGTATTGAAATCTCCTGCTGGTGCACGAAGCAATTCGATATCTTCGTGCCCGAGTTTACGGAAAATCTCTTTCGCGTAGGAGAGATCTTTTCTTATTTGAGCGGGCTCTTGTTCGATATAGCTCTTGTAGCGGTATCCCATCATTCCCAGTTCATGCTTATCTTCGACGATCCGATCGACGATCTGCGGATGACGCTCCGCCCATTCGCCGCTGACGAAGAAGGTTGCTTTCACATTCTGTTCCTTCAACTCATCCAGTATAGGGATAGCTTGTGTATCTCCCCAGCTTATATTGAAGGTGAGGGCGATATTAGGCTCATCCTTGCTCCCTTGTGTCAATGCTGCCGGCTTTTCCTTTGATGAAAAGACGGATAATGAACTGCTCGTCTCCATCCAGATGATCAATGCCGTGAACATTGCTGCTGCCACGACGAATGCCCATCTTTTCCATTTGTTGAAACGGAATACATAAAAGTGCTGCATGCATATCATTCCCTTCGCTGCTCCCGTAATGTAGTTCCATTCTATGCATGCCTGTCCTCGAACATGATGCTTGTCTGCTATCTGTTAATATAAATGACAACATTTTTACAAAAAAGTTGATTCCATTTCAGTCAGTTCGGGGAAACAAATAGGAGAGAAACTGGAAAGGAGCGATGAAGTGAAGGCGCACGGGATGGATGCAGAAGCAGTCTAAGAGGAATTGGGACCTCGAAAGAAGGATTATTGGAAGAGGAAGCTCAGCGGAGACTGGAATCGGATGGATACAATGAATTAAAAAGCAAGGAAAAGGACCCGGTATGGAAGCTGTTCATTGCCACTTTCAAGGATACGATGGTCATCGTCCTGCTTGTGCAGAAGCAACTGGAATTCGGAGTATCGTGATAACTGGTGACCATAAGACGACTGCCCTGACAATCAGAAATCGGGTTGATGGAAGACGGGATCTGGCGCTGACAGGTAAGGAATTGGATAAGCTATCCGACGAAGAGCTGGATGAGAAACTGGGTCGTATCTCTGTCTATGCTCGTGTCTCGCCAGAAAACAAAACCAGGATTATCCGGGCGTGGCAGAACAAAGGAGCCATCACCGAGATGACAGGAGATGGTGTGAACGATGCACCTGCATTGAAGCAGGCGGATATCGGGATTGCCATGGGAATCGGGACGGATGTAGCCAAGGATTCAGCTGCCATGGTATTGGCGGATGATAATTTCGTTTCCCTCATCAACGCGGTCGGAGATGGACGTACAGTATTTGATAAAGTCAAAAAAACGATTGGCTATTCTTTTCGCTGTCTTCCTGAATATGCTTAACCCATTCACGGCTCGGCAACTGTTGTTCATCAACTTGATCAACGACTCCTTACCAGCACTGGCTCTGGGGATGGAGAAGGAAGAACCTGATGTAATGAAACGAAAGCCCAGGAACATAAACGAAGGAATATTCTCCGGCGGTACGTTACAGGGGGTGCTACAGCATTCTACTGGAATGGGAATAGCGATGGCGTTTACGACGCTTATACTGGCAAGGACACTTCATTTTCTGCAAGATCAAACACGCAGACGATTATCAAAGTAGGTACTAACAAGTACGTGTTCGGAGCAACAGCTATTTGATTCTTGCTTTAATGGATTACCGTATTGCCCGGAGTGCGTAGTATTTTTTCGATTCCGGAAGCTTTCGGTCGGAGGGGTTGGTCCATTAGCGCAGGGGTTGTCCTTGCAGCTGTCATCTTGATGGAAATCATCAAAGCTATACGTAATGAAAATGGATAAAACCAGGAGAGCTCTATTAACAGTGGGCTTTCTTTTATGCTAAAATAAGCTGATTAGAGCTGGAAACGTCGATATTTGCCAATAGCCAGAGAGCTTCATACAAGGGTCTCTGAGCTGCTTTTTAAGTTTAATAGAAAAAAGTTGTTGACGCATATCGAAATAGGTCGTATACTGTTAAACGGCGCTAAGGTAAGACGAAAAAACGCGCCAAACAGATTATCAAGTTTTTTATAAAAAGTTGTTGACAAAAACAATTGAGACATGATAAGATGTTCTAGTCGCTGAAACAAGCGGCAACAACTTGATTCTTGAAAACTGAACAAAACAACCAATTACGAACTAAACGACATGATCATTATGATCAACGTCAGCTCTAACGAGCGCAAAGCATCAACACTTTCATGGAGAGTTTGATCTTGGCTCAGGACGAACGCTGGCGGCGTGCCTAATACATGCAAGT
>NZ_JBFEGH010000019.1:0-65068 GCF_047228925.1 Terribacillus jepli
TTAAATTCTTGACTATATTTAACCATAATAAAGCACCCCAAAAGTTAGTGTTACTCTAACTTTTGGGGTGCAGTTCATAAAAAGGCGGTTTCTTTCTGTATCTATGCGTTCACAATATAGGAAAAATCATGTAGACTAGAGGGTATATGTCCACTTACTCCACGTAAGGGACTTCTAGCATACAGGAGAGAGTAATTACTATGTTAACTTACGTAGCGCCGGCTATTTTCCTGGCGTTTGTCTATTTATTGTCCATCATTCCGTTTCACCAGACGTTCGGTATTACCAAGAAACAGCATTTATTGATGGCATCGTTCGCAATTTATGTGATTGCCGTCGTCTGTCTTACCTTTTTCCCATTGCCTGTGGATCAGAACTTGATCGAAGAAAATCAGCAGCTGGAAACAAGCTACCGCTGGAACACATCCCCGCTTGCTTCGATCATGCAAATCTGGCATACGACGCAAATCGATGGCTTCGGCTACGGGCTTGCACTTAAAAATCTAGGAGGCAACATTCTCTTATTCGTACCGCTCGGCTTTTATCTGCCTTTGCTCGTGCGCCGGATTCGATCGTTCTTTGCTGTCGTTTTGTGCGGATTCATATTCAGTACAGCAATCGAGTCGACACAAGGTCTGCTTAATTATTTTGTCGGCTATAATTATCGATCTGTCGATATAGATGATATCATCCTCAATGTATTGGGGGCTATGCTCGGCTATGCATTCTATTGGATGGCGCTGCGTCCATTATTGAAAAAGGACAAACTGTGATCAGCTTGTTTCCTGTCGGGAATCCTTGAAACCGAGCAATTCGGGTGAAAGGGAAGCAAGCGGTCCTAGTTTGCGCAGCTTCGGATAAAAAAGCCACGTTACGGAAAGCAAGGCTAGGCCGACACCAGCAGCGCAAAAGACCCAATTTACAGGGACAAGTGTGGCTGCGTAACCGCCGGTCAATGATCCGATTGGCGTTGCAATTGTGCTGAAGCTCGCGGTTGCGCTTGTTACCCTGCCGATCAAGGAAACAGGTAGTAAGGTCTGTAACATCGTTGCGAACGTAACATTGAAACAGCCGACAGGGACCCAAGCTAGTCCGAAAAGGATTACACTCAGCCAAGTCCATGGCACGAAGGCAGCCGCTCCCCATATTGCAGAGGCTAACAACATGGTGAAAATTGTCGCTTTACCGATGGGGAGCTTGCTAAAGGAAGCTGCTAATAGTGCTCCTATCAAGGCTCCGCAAGACATTGCTGCCAAATACAAACCGTATACAGCAGCTCCTTGACGCTCGTCTGCGAAAGCTGGCATCACAGCCATAGCTCCACCGATTGCGAGGTTACATAATACTGCCCCAAACAGTGCAGCAGCCAAAATGGTTGTGAATAGAATCTTGAGTCCCTCTTTCAATTCAATGAAGTAAGAATTTAGAGCTGTACGAGCAGTACCAGATGTTTCGGACTGTACTTTTTGTTGCGGAATTCTAAGGAAGCTGAATAAAAGGAAAGCAATACAGAAGGTGAAAGAGTCGATGATGAATAATAATGTCGCTCCAAAGACAGCAATCATCACGCCTGCAATGGCGTTAAAGATCAGATCGACGCCTTGGTAAGCAAAGGAGAATAATGCATTGCCAACAGGCAGTTCTTCTTTTTTCAGAACGAGCGGCAATGCCTTGGTTTCTGTCGGATAGGCGAATGCATTGATAGAAGTCAAAATCGGCATGATGATGAGTACCAGCGTGACAGACAGAAAGTCCAGCCAAGCCGCAAGCGGAATGAGCAGGATAAGCACGGCTTGGAGTGCCTGGGTCCATAACAGCGTGGCGCGTATCGGCCAGCGGTCAACAAGCGGACCGATCAGGAACTGCAAAATATTCGGGATTTGTGTCAGAGCTCCGGCTAGCCCCGAATAAAATGCGCTGCCGCTCAGATCATAAATGAGCCACATAGCGGCGATGAAATAAATGCTGTCTCCAATATTGGTGACAATGCGCCCCGAGAAAAGCAAGCCATAATTTCGCTGTTTTAAAATAGCAAACATCCTCAATCCTCCCCTTCCAGTTCAATTTGATCAAACGATGGTGTATCGATTTCAAAACCGAAGGCAGAAAAATGATAAAGCTTGCCATTCGGGTCATCCTCAGCCGCTTCACTTTTTTCACGCAGCGTCTGCATCAAGCCGAATAGACCTTGGATGAACTCCTTAAAATCGGCTTCTGTTGCACTGATTTCCCATATACTGCCGATTGCGTCCCAATCTTGTGGATCAGTGGAGCCAGCTGCTTTGGCAAAGGATGATTCTGGTGCGGTGAGTATGGATGACCTCGTCTTATTTGCCATTTGCACATAAAGCTGTCTGGTCGATTCGCTGAGTTCTTCTGCATAGGGAAGTAAATTTTCCGATGGAAAGAAACCTCTTGCCGCAGCCCGATAGAATTTCTGTACAATACCATTCTTTTCTTCGGTGCGAACCACCTCGATCAATCCGTTTTTCTCCAACTCTTTCAAATGATAATGGATCTTTGGTCTGCTTGTTTCCAATAGTACAGCAAGCTGCTGGCCGGTATAAGATACTTCAACCAGCTTCATCATCATCTCGGCGCGAAGCGGATCACTAATTGCTTTGAGCTGCTCAAGGGTCGTCAATGCCATTGCCTGTTTCATTTTGAATTCTCCTCTCAGTAAATTTATTTTGAACGGTCAACTTTATTTTACTGCTTTAGTTTAGCTATGGTTCCACATATTGTCAACTTAATTTTCAGACTTTTTGCCTGCTGTACAAAGACATAAAAAATATGTTAAAGTAAAAGCAATCGAATAGGTTTTCTCTTGGGGCAGGGTGAAATTCCCGACCGGCGGTGATAGGCAGCGCAGCTGTCTTCAGTCCGTGACCCGTTTTTACAACGGTGGATTTGGTGAGATTCCAAAGCCGACAGTATAGTCTGGATGGGAAAGAGAAAACGGCGTACGATCCACACGCCAACAAAAGCTTTTTGTCTATTGACAATAGCTTGTTTCGCTATACTTTTGAATTCCTGAGCCCCAGAATTTTTTATTCTGGGGTTTTTTATGTAAAGGATAGTGTTTAAAGGGACAAGATCAAACTTGCATCTCTTTTTTCGTCATCCAAAAAAAATAGTATGAGATGTTCCATATTAAGTGCCATCTCCATACCCCCGATCAGCCGTTACATTGCCCCGAGACGGTAAAATTCCCATTCGTAGTAATTCTAGTCTGAAGAAGATCAAAAGGATAGGAGGAGGTAATGTGTTTACTGGAATCATCCAGGAAGTAGGAAGCATGATTGCTGTGGATCACCAGGAAAACGCGATGCAGCTTACCATTGCCAGTGAGAAACTGACAAAAGATATGCATATAGGAGACAGTATTGCTGTTAATGGCGTTTGTCTCACAGTTACAAGCTTCACATCGCATGCCTTCCAGGTTGATGTGATGCCTGAGACGTTTCGTGATAGTTCTTTATCGAATTTGCGAAGCGCCGATGAAGTGAATTTGGAACCAGCACTTCAGCCAAGTGGCAGACTGGGCGGTCATTTCGTAAGTGGTCACGTGGATACGACTGGCACTATTTTATCCATCCGGGATGAGTCGAATGCTCGTTATATTGATATTGGCGTCTCAGCAGGTCTGCAGTATTTGATGAAAAAAGGGTCGATCTCTGTTGATGGTGTGTCATTGACTGTGTTTGAAGTCCAAGATGATCTGTTTACCATTTCGCTTATTCCAGAGACCAAGAAAGCGACGATCTTAGGGGATAAGAAGGCTGGCGATATAGTGAATCTTGAATTTGACCAGTTAGCCAAATACATGGAACGGCTTATGGAATACAAAAAAAGCCCGCAGCCTGCTGGTATCACGACAGAAACATTAGCACAGCATGGATTCATGGATTAGGAGGGAAATGAATGAAAACGACGATAGCCCATGCAATAGAGTACTTGAAAAGCGGCAAAGCCATCATTGTCACCGACGATGAGGAAAGGGAGAATGAAGGGGATTTACTTGCCTTGGCAGCATTTGCAAGTCCTGAAACAGTCAATTTCATGGCTTCTGTCGGAAAAGGTCTGATATGTGCGCCTATTTCCCGGGAAATTGCCGAAAGATTGGATTTGCCCCCGATGGTGGATACGAATACTGACCCACACGGAACGGCATTTACTGTCAGTATCGATCACATCGATTCTACTACTGGCATCAGTGCATTCGAGCGTGCCCATACAATTGGGAAATTGGCTGATAAGGCTAGTGTACCGACTGATTTCCAGCGCCCTGGGCATATCTTTCCACTAATCGCCAAACCGAATGGTGTGCTGGAACGGCCAGGGCATACCGAAGCTGCAGTTGACTTGGCTGCATTGGCAGGGACGGCAGAAGCTGGCTATATATGTGAAATCATGAATGATGATGGCACGATGGCCCGCATGCCGGAACTTGAGCAATTAGCTGAATCACACCAGCTGCCGATTATCACGATAGCCGATTTAATCGCTTATCGACAGCTGCATGAAAGCAAGGTAAAGAGTTGAATCGAGTCAACTTCAACGATTGAAAAATAAATCTACAAAATGGCTTATAATGCCTGTATATAAAGGAGTATTCATATGGTTAACGTACTGGAAGGAAATGTAGTAGGAACAGATTTGAAAATAGGTATCGTTGTAGGAAGATTCAATGAGTTCATCACGAGCAAGCTATTGAGCGGTGCCATTGATACGCTGAAGCGTCATGGCGTCGATGAAACCAAAGTCGATGTGGCATGGGTGCCTGGTGCATTTGAAATCCCTCTTGCAGCCAATAAACTTGCCCAGAGTGGAAAATATGATGCTGTCATCACATTGGGAACTGTGATCAAAGGCTCCACACCGCATTTCGATTATGTCAGCAATGAAGTCGCTAAAGGTGTCGCGAGTGCGGCTGATAAAGCTGGAATTCCGATTATCTTCGGTGTGTTGACAACCAATACGATTGAGCAAGCAATCGAGCGTGCAGGTACGAAAGCAGGCAATAAAGGCGCAGAAGCAGCTGTTTCTGCGATTGAGATGGCTAATTTGCTAAGACAAATCTAACCTAAGCGAGAAGCAGGGGATATCCTCTGCTTCTTTTTCATATTCAGAAAATAATGTATATTTTTAGTGGGAGGTGCTTGTGTGAGAATACAATGTGAATCATCGGGAGTTGTAACGAAACCAACATTAATAATGATCCACGGTCTGGGTTGGAAGGAAGTTCAAGTAGCGCTATATGAAAATACGGACCATCTCACCATGCTTGATAAGCCAGGCAGATTTATCGCTGATGTAAAACAGTGCATTCGTGGGAAAGTTGTGGAATGAGTGAGAAATTTCGGCCGCAGAAAATACATATCATCGGTTCTGTCGGCAGCGGCAAAACAACGCTTGCCAAGGAGTTGTCAGCATTGACAAGCGCAGTCCACTACGAGTTGGATAACATTGTTTGGGAGCGCTCTTCGATTGGAGACAGACGCCGTACAGACAAGGAAAAGAAGGATATCCTGAACGAAATCATCGGATCTGCTGCTTGGATCATCGAGGGAGTCCATACAGATGCTTGGATGGAAGGCAGCCTGCAACAAGCGGATGTAATCATTTTGCTGGATCCTGGTTATAAGGTAAGGAACCTGCGGATCATCAAACGATATCTGCGACAGATATCAGGTTTGGAATCAGCCAATATAAGCCGTCTTTCCGTATCTTTCTCAATATGTTCAAATGGAACCGTTATTTTGAACATACGACTAGGCCTTATATCTTTGACAGGTATCTAAACTATGGTCATAAAGTGATTGTTGCTGAAAATAAAGCAGATGTGATCGAGTATTTGCATTTTGCTAAAAGCCATTCTGAAACAGGTTAATAGCCTGTTTTTTTGTTTTTGGGAAAAAGATGCAAAAATTACTTTGACACGCAGAGTAATATCGATTATGATTACTTTATCAGATAGAGTAATTTAGAAAGAAGGGGTGCCATATTCGGAGTGATACGATTCGAGGGCATCTGGATTCCATCATCCTTCGTCTGCTGATGGACGGGGATAAGTATGGCTACCAGATTTCGAAAGATATAGCAGCATGGACGCACGATGTATTCCAAATCAAAGAAGCGACGCTTTATGCTGTTTTCCAGCGGCTGGAGCGCCGGGAACTGATAGAGTCCTACCAAGGTGAAAAATCGCATGGAGGCAAGCGTAAATATTATACAATCACGATACTTGGGAAGGCATATTTGCATGAGGCAGCGAAAGAATGGAAAGAAGCAAAACAATTAATCGATGTATTTATGGAGGGTGTTTGATGCAAAAGATCAGAACGTATGTTGAAGAACAATTTGCCGATTTGCCAGAGACCGAAAAGGTAATGACGTTAAAGGATGAGATAAAAGACTCGATGGAAGAGAAGGCAGCGGATTTCATGCGCGACGGAAAAATGGAAGAGGATGCAGTCAACAAGGCAATCGTTGATTTCGGTAATTTAGCCGAAATTAAGAAGGAATTCCTGCTCCAGCATGCCTCGCCGGAAACATCGAATAAAAAGAAGAAGCAAAAAGAAGATATGAGCACATTGAATCTCGGTTTTTCCATATGCGGCAGTGCCTTGATCATAGCATTGCTCGTCTTTGTGAATGTGTATTATACACCGAGCGAAATCTGGTTTGTCTATCCGACTTTCGCAATCCTTTGGTGGCCGGTGAGTATGACTTTCGTTTGGTTGAAAGCTAAAAAAAGAAAGGTGATGCAGCGATGAAGCCATGGAGATTGTTCGTAGCATTCATGTTGGTTAGCATGGGGGCCTTTACTGTTTATATCAACATGATGACGACACCGCAGGAGATTTGGTATACGTATAGTTTAGGTGCTGCAATCATCATCGCCTTACAGATTCTTCTGCCAAAACAATTAACATTTGTGACATGGGTGTCGGCTATCATTGTCGGTGCGGTAATTGTAAGAGAAAATTTCCTGGATTCACCGTCGATTCCTTGGTATTTGTACACTATCGGTGGTTTGGTTTTATGGGCGGTCGCAGTCACGTTTCGGAAGCATTTAGCGAATCTAGGCTTAGCATTCATCGTCAGCTTTGCCGTCTGCCTATACTATTTCAGTCTGCATTCGTATTTCGGTCATGAAAATCCTTGGTACGGCTTCATTATTTTTGCAATGAGCTGGTGGCCATTATCCATCATAGGTAATCGCATATCCAGTTTATTCTTTTCCGTATTGGGATTCGGATCACTCAGTGTGTTCTTCCTGTTTGTGAATATTGCCTATTCGCCTTCGGTCATCTGGGCGATCTATCCTATTTTTGCAGCAGCATGGTGGCCATTGGCAGCTTACTTTTATAGCTATCGCCGTCATCTCAGCAGATAAAAAGACACCCTGCCCGGGTGTCTTTTCGCTTATCTCATATACATATTTTTGGCAATTTTACTCAGCAGGCTGCTCGGCAGTAGCTTCATGAGCAGTACGGCTGCATGGATGTTCGCTGACGGGAATACAACTCGTTTTCCTTTTATGAATCCTAGGAAACCTTGACGGGCCACATCTTCTGGTGCATCACGGAACGAAGACATGATTTTGTCATTCCCGGCACGCTTGAAGAATTCGGTCTGCGTAGGGCCGGGGCAAAGTGCCGTCACCGTTACGCCGTCCCCGGCCAATTCCTCTGCAAGGGCTTCTGAATAGCGCTGGACGAATGCTTTGGATGCGTGATATGCCGCCATATATGGACCGGGCAGGAAGGCGGCCATGCTGGAAATATTCAAAATCCCATTCGGTACATTCCGGTATGGGGAGTGCATGATATCATCGATGAACAGACGAGTCAGGTTTGCCAATGAAACCATGTTCAGATGCAGCAGCTTTTGCTGTGTCTCAAAGCTTGTATCCTCGAACTTACCGCTAAGTCCGAAGCCGGCATTGTTCACAAGCACCTCGACGGTTTTTCCTTCATCACGAATCTTTTGATATAGTTCATATGCGCTGTTAGGTACGGACAAATCATGAGGAATGACAGTCACATTCGAATCTTGCAGTTCTGTTTGCAGCGATAGGAGTTTGTCCTTGGAACGTGCTACGATGATGAGATCATAGCCTGCTTTGGCAAACCATTTGGCTATATGGTAGCCTATTCCGCTGGAGGCTCCTGTAATTAGCGCGGTTGGTTTCATTGTGCTTCACCTCATTAGACAATCTTTATAAGCATGTACCCTGTTGCCGGGCGGTAGAAACGCTATCTTCTATTAGTATACCCTTTGCTTGGTCCTGTTACAAAGCAACAGGAATGTTTTTCTTTATGAAAGAAAGGGAAAGGGCTTACAAAGGAGGGGAAAGAGATGGTGCAAAAAAACGGTGCCAAAGGCGACAAGGATAAGCACGGGTTTTCCAAGGCCGAAAGTGAAAATCGGGAAAAACAACTGGAGAATAAACAGGATATGGTGGTGGATGATATACCTGTGGATGAAGTGGAGCGGGATTTGCAGGATGATCGGCATAAGCATCGGACAAAGCAGGCATCCAATTCGGATACGGAAGAATGAACCCCTGCATCAAACTGGATGCGGGGCTTTTTTTGCAAATAAGGAAAAGCAGATGTATCATTTGGACATCACCTGCTTGTTTGAGCTACGTTGAGCTGTTTTTCAATTGCCGGCTTCATGTCCAACGGGCTAGTTTTGGGAGCGAAGCGCTCGACAACATTGCCCTTGGCATCGACGAGAAACTTTGTAAAATTCCATTTGATGCTTTTGGTGAATAGTCCGCCGGCTTGACTGGTTAGATGTTTATAAAGCGGGTGGGCGTCAGGTCCATTTACTTTCACTTTCTCGAACATCGGGAAGCTGACACCGTAATTGCGCTGACAAACAGCTGCTATTTCTTCACTGCTTCCTGGCTCTTGATTCATGAATTGATTGCTCGGAAAACCAAGGATGACCAGGCCTTTCTCTTGGTATTCCTTATATAACTCTTGAAGCTGTTCCAATTGTGGAGCAAAACCACATTTACTGGCTGTATTCACAATGACGAGCACTTTGCCTGCGTAATCCTTGAGACTGACTTCTTTACCCTCTAAAGTAACGGCTGAATAGTCGTATATTGTCATATCGTTTTCCTCCTCTGCAATTTCAATGTAGCATAAACCGTAAAGTAGCGATAACAATCCGAATTTTTAATGGTAGAATATAGAAAAAGGGGGTTGTCCGATGGAGTTTTTCCTGAAACAGCTTGATCATGTGCAGCTTGCTTGTCCGCGTGGCAGTGAAGGGCAAGCAAGGGAGTTCTTTGGGGATGTTCTTGGTTTTGAGGAGATCGAAAAACCAGCCAATTTGCGAGCAAGAGGGGGTGTGTGGTTCAGCTGCAACGCTATTACTGTTCACCTGGGTGTGGAAGAACCTTTTTCCCCGGCACGAAAAGCCCATCCAGCTTTTGAGGTGGAAGGACTCGTGTCGCTTAGGCGACATTTGAGTGAACGCAATATTTCTTTCGTAGATGATACAGACCTGCCTGGAGCAAACCGGATTTATGTATCTGACCCTTTTGGCAACAGATTGGAATTCTTGGAATGGCAATAAAAAAGAACCCCGCAGGGTTCTTATTAGTTTGCTACTGTTTCGTTTTCTAGTTTTGCAAGGCGCTCTTCCACTTCTTCTTCAGTCAAGCCGTGTTCTGCCACGTACATGTTGCGCGGGGAACGGCGGCAGCTGTCGGAGCAGCCGCGAAGATATTTATGCTCATTTTCTTCAGAGCAGATGATCTGGCGGTTGCAGGAAGGATCTGCACAATTTACATAACGTTCGCAAGGCTTGCCATCGAAGTAATCTTTCGCAACGATAACGTGCTCTGTTTGGTTGATCGGTACGGAAATGCGGGAATCGAATACATACATCCTACCGTCCCAAAGTCTGCCTTGTACTTCCGGATCTTTTCCGTAAGTGGCGATACCGCCATGCAATTGGCCAACATCTTCAAAACCTTCGCGCACGAGCCAGCCGGAGAATTTCTCACAGCGGATACCGCCTGTGCAGTAAGTCAATACGCGCTTGCCTTCCAAAATATCTTTGTTTTCACGGACCCAATTCGGCAGGTCGCGGAATGTTTCGATGTCAGGGCGGATAGCACCGCGGAAGTGACCAAGATCATATTCATAATCATTCCGTGCATCGAGAACAATCGTGTTCTCATCTTGCATTGCTTCATAAAATTCCTGCGGAGAGAGGTAGTTACCTGTCATTTCGCGGGGATCTATATCATCTTCAAGACGCAGCGTCACCAATTCAGGACGGTGGCGCACATGCATTTTTTTGAAAGCATGTCCATCTGCTTCGTCGATTTTGAAGACCATCTCTTCAAAACCTGGTTTCGCATGCATCATATCCATATAAGCTTGTGTTTGTTCAATTGTGCCGGAGCAAGTACCATTGATACCTTCCTTCGCTACAAGGATACGACCTTTAAGACCTAATTCCTTACATTGTTTCAGATGTTCTTTGGCGAAAGCTTCGGGATCTTCAATATCAACATAGTTGTAATATAGTAATACTCGATAATCACTCATTATTTTTTCCACCTGTCATTTATATTTGCAAGATACAAAATTAGGCGTTATGTCGTTATTCATACTCTTGCAATCAATTATTTTAACATGATTGGAAGTTCAGTACAAATGGAAATTAAAACAACTTATTTTTGAAGTAATACCACATGCCAAAAGTGACCAATACGAGAAGGACACTGACACCTAATGTTGTCCATGGGCTGTCTTGGAACGGTATCGGCAGGTTCATCCCGAAAAATCCGGTCACGAATGTGAGCGGGAGCATGATTGTTGAAATGATCGTCAGGACGTTCAGTTTTTCCGTAGACTTGGCACTGATGATGGAATAATACGTATCCAATGCACTGTTCACCAAATCACGGAATGTTTCAGTAGAGTCGACGATACGTTCCAGGTGATCGATCAAGTCGGTGTAAAAAGGTACGTTTTCTTCCTGGATATCGAATTTCCATTTGCCATTCACATTCAGGAAAATGCGCCGCTGTGGCAGGATTACTCGCCTGATCAGGATGATCGTCCGTTTCAAGGCCAGGAATTCTTCGGTTACCTCTTTGACCCCTTCGCTGTACATCTCATCTTCAAGTTCCTCGATCCGGATGCCGATTCGATCCAGAACCGGGAAGTACTCATCCGTGATGCCATCTGCCAGTGCATATAGCAAAAAGTCTGCTCCTTGGCTCATGAAGCGGGAAGAACGGGAGCATATGGCATCCATCTGGCCGAGCCAGCGAAGCTTATGCTTGTGAATGGTAACCACATAATTAGGACCTAAAAAAACATTCAGCTCAAGCGTCGTAATTTCATTATCACTTTCTTCGTTGTAACGCAGGGCGTGGAAGACGAAGAATTTGTATGCATCATAATCATCGACCTTTGCGCGCGGGCTGTCATGCAGGCAATCCTCGATCGCCAGCGGGTGGAAATCGAATATCTCGGCTAGTTCATGCAATTCATGGGATTGCACGTCATAGGCATCGATCCATAGCAGATTATCCGGATCCTCCAAATGCCGATTGCTGTCTTGCAAAGAAATATTCGTATGCATCGTGTCTGTATGATGATCATAGAGATACGTCTTAATCATGCTGCCACCCCTTTCGTTACGTTTATTCTTTCACAAAAGCTATAGTCACTATAAAAAAAGGGGTAAGGACTGTCAACAGGAATATTTCTTCTTCAAAGCGGGTATAGAAAAGAAAAGCAAAGGGGAAACTGGAATCTAAATGACATGTTTGTCGGAATATTACTTGAAATAAATGACAATAGTCACAGGTCTTATTACGTCTACTTGTAAGCGTATTCTGCCAATAACGCCAATAATGTAAGCGTTTTTATAGGGCGTAGGTCTCATTCTTAACTTAATTTGGAGAAAAAGTTAGAATTGACTTGCATTCTTATTGAAAAAAAGGTACTCTTAAAGAGCAAAAGGAAACGGTTGAATAATCTTTACGATCTCTTTCACAATAAGTGGTGTAAAGGTATAACGATTCAATACCTGTACTTTTGTACTTCTATTGTAAGGAGGTCATTTAAATGACTGGAAAAGTAAAATGGTTTAACGCAGACAAAGGTTTTGGTTTCATCGAAAGAGAAGACGGCGACGATGTATTCGTACACTTCTCTGCTATCCAAGCTGACGGCTTCAAAACTCTTGACGAAGGTCAAGAAGTTGAATTCGAAATCGTTGAAGGCAACCGCGGCCCACAAGCTGCTAACGTAACTCGTCTGTAAAATATCATACGACGACAGAGGCGCATTCTGGATTTTCCAGGATGCGTCTTTTATCATTTTCAGGAGAGGTGAGCGTTGATGAGTCAAGAAGAGCTGTCTAGAAAAATCATCGAAAAGTATCAGGAAGACGAACGGATGATGATCCGGATATTCGTTCAGTGGTGTACGAACCATGACTTGGATGCTGTTTCCTTGTACGAACAAGCCTATCCGAACCAGGGGAAAAACGAGGCTTTGTCGGAAGCTTTGGAAGATGTCCTTCCTAAGGAAGAAGCGTCCGATATTTCGGATGACATGGTATTGGAAGTACTGCAATTCTTCGGTAATGATGATTTGGCTTTCGTAGTCGCTTCTGCTGCGGAAAAAAGGAAGGGGAGCCGATAGATGGAACTGCTCGAAAAAGCAATTCAAGAAAGAGGCACCATCATTGGAGACACAATCGTTAAAGTGGATAGCTTTTTGAATCATGAGTTGGATACCGCCCTCCTTTATGAAATAGGGAAGGAATTCCAGCGGAAATTCAGGCATAAGCGAGTGACGAAGATTATAACGATCGAAGCAGGTGGTATTGCTCCTGCTCTAATGGCAGGGTTGGCCTTCGACGTTCCGGTTGTTTATGCGAAAAAGCAGAAATCACTGACAATGAAGGGTGACGTATACTGTGAATCTGTATATTCGTTCACCAAACAAGTCTACTCGGATGTGACGATTTCAAAAGATAGATTATCATCAGAGGATCATGTGCTGATCGTCGATGATTTCCTTGCCAATGGGGAAGCGGCAGCTGGATTGATCAGTATCTTGAAACAAGCTGGTGCGGAAGTTGCGGGTATTGGAATTGTAATCGAGAAGAGCTTCCAAAATGGACGTAAACGTCTGGAGGAATTGGGGATTGATGTCGTGTCTCTTGCGCGGATTGCTCGAATCGGTGAAGGACGGATAGAGTTTTTGAAATCATAAAATCATAATGTGATAGGATGATAGTCTTTGGCTTACATATTGACGTTATTGCCAATATTCGGCATTTTCCTTCTTGGTTTCATCGGACAGAAACTGCTGAAATTCGACATCAGAAGCATCTCGAAGATGTCGGTTTATCTGCTGTCGCCGGTATTGGCTTTCCAAACATTCTTTGAGAATCGTCTGAGTGTGGATTATATTTATCTTGCCATTTTCGTAGTGGGGATATGTCTGGCACTCGTTTTGATTTGTTATATCATCAGTTTGCTGCGAGGGTATGATCGTCAGGATACATACAGTTTGATGCTTGGTGCTTCCTTCATGAACAATGGAAATTACGGGACGCCGCTCGTATTATTCGTCTTCGGTGCAGCTGGTTTTGATTATGCGGTCATCTTGCTTGTCTTGCAGCAGCTTGTCATGGTTACAATCGGCGTCTTCATCGCAGCTAAAGGTGGAGGGGCTGCGTTATCGGTCCGTGGTACGTTCTTGTCCGTCTTGAAGATTCCGATCATTTATGGAGCTTTGCTCGGGATTTTGTTCCAGGCTTTATCCATACCGCTTAGCGGACCGGTTACCGAAGCCATTCATCTCGTAGCTGATGCAGCGATTCCTACTGTCATGATCGTGCTGGGTATGCAGCTGGCTAATATATCATTGAAATCCTTTGAATATGAGCGACTTACTTATGCGCTCGTGCTGAAGCTGCTTATTTCACCGGCAATCGCTTACCTTTTCACCTTATTCCTCCCGGTCGATGATATGGTGAAACAGATCATGATCTTGGTTGCTGCCATGCCGACGGCTGCAAACACGACGCTTTATGCACTAGAATTTGGTGCCAAACCAGCTTATGTGTCAAGTGCAACAATGATCAGTACGCTTCTCAGTCTCATCACCTTGCCGCTCTTGTTATATATACTTATATAAAGAGGCCAGTTTCCTGGCCTCTTTGCTCATGCTTTCTTCGTAAACAGTTTGATCAGGGCCTGTGTGCCGAGGTCTTCGTCGCCGTTTTCGGCCAGGCGTTCATATAACGAAAGGCTCAATTCCAATCCTGGTGTCATCAAGCCCATTTCTTTGGCGGCTTCCAGGGCAAGTTTCATGTCCTTGATAAAGTGCTTTACATAAAAGCCAGGATCATAATCTCCTTTGATCATTCGAGGGGCAAGATTGCTCAAGCTGAAACTGCCGGCAGCGCCTGTCGTAATAGACTGAAGTACCTTTGAGGGATCCATGCCGGCATATTCTGCATAGGAAATCGCTTCACAAACGCCGACCATATTGCTCGCAATCGTCACTTGGTTGATCAGCTTCGTATGCTGTCCGAAACCAGCAGGACCTTGGAGGATGATATTCTCCCCCATTGCTTCGAAAATCGGTAGTACGGCTTGGAATGCATCTTGTTCACCGCCGACCATGATGGCGAGTTTGCCGTTCTTGGCGCCGACATCCCCGCCTGAAACAGGGGCGTCCAAGGCGAAGATTCCCTTATCTTTTGCTGCAGCATGAATTTCTTCTGCAAGGGCCGGTCTGGAAGTTGTCATATCGATCACGTATGTACCAGACTTCGCGTGCTGGAGTATACCGCTTTCGCCAAAGTAAACTTCTTGAACATCACTAGGATAGCCGACCATCGTAATGACAGCATCCACACTAGCTGCAAGGCTTGCAGGTGTATGGTGCCAAACTGCTCCAGCATCAATCAATTCTTCTGCTTTCGCTTTCGTTCTCGTGTAGACAGCCAATTCAAAACCAGCTTGCATCAAGTTGCGGCTCATGCTTTTGCCCATGACCCCTGTGCCGATGAAACCGACCTTTTTAATGGTTCCCATATTATCCCTCCTTTGAATCTGTTTTCATCGTACCGCTATGATGCAGGAATGTCGAGTGGGGGAGTTTTTTGACTCAAAATCACAAACATTTTTTCGCTGGGAAAAAACCTCGAAAGATGGCAGTTTTCGTTCTAAGATAGATTGTGAAATGAAGATTGGGGGGAAAGTAGAGATTGAAAGAGCCGGGGATGTATGGTAAAGTTTTTATACAACATCTTGTTAGTTCAGACATGAATCAATACTATATATAGTTTCGAAGGCGAGCAAGCCGGGTATCGACAGGTAGATGAAGAAATCGCTTCATCAGCCTGATAGACAGTGTTCTGTGACACTTTTTATTTGTCGATTCTGATCTATGTTACTACTGTATCTAGTAGGACGGACAGAAGAGACACCTTCCTGGTAGTTGCTCACTTTGTGCGTTTAGGGGAAAGAAAAGTACTTACAATCACACCTGTATTTTGGAGGAGGAAGTTTCAACATGTTAGATACGACGCAGACAGTCAATTGGAAAGAGCATATAGCATCCGTGCTCGAATCGCGCTTTGCAGCAGCAGATGCCAAGCATTTGGTGCAATATGGCGAACGCCTGATGGAACAAAAGGCGTGGTCATCGGATAAGGAATGGCTGAACCAGCTCATTTTGGAGGGCTTGGCGCAGCTGGATGAAGAAGAGCCGCAGTGGACATATATCGCAGCCAGCTTATATCTGGAGCTGCTTTATTTCCAAGCTTCACAGAACAGAGGTTATAATTTCGAGGACAAGTACGGATCCTTCTACAGCTTGATTCAGCAATTGACTGAAATCGGTATCTACAACAAATTCCTCCTGGACACATACAGTGAAGAGGAAATCAATTATTACAACAGCTTGATTGATTATAAAAAAGATGGCTTGTTCACATATATCGGTTTGCGTACGTTGGCGGATCGTTATTTAGCTACGGATCATAAAGGCGGTACATACGAGCTGCCGCAGGAAAGGTTCATGATCATTGCCATGACGATCATGAGCAAGGAACCTGAAGCATCTCGTAAAGAGCTTGTTACAGAAGCTTACTGGGCATTGAGCAATCTTTACATGACAGTTGCTACGCCTACATTGTCCAATTCAGGTAAAAGCTATGGACAGCTTTCCAGCTGCTTCATCGACACAGTCGATGACAGCCTGCAAGGTATCTTCGACAGCAACACGGATATTGCCAACTTATCCAAAAACGGCGGTGGTATCGGGGTTTATCTAGGTAAAATCCGCAGCCGAGGCAGTGCCATCAAAGGCTTTGAAGGTGCTTCTTCTGGTGTGCTTCCGTGGATGAAACAGCTGAATAACACTGCGGTCAGTGTCGATCAGCTTGGACAGCGTAAAGGCGCGATTGCCACATATCTTGATATTTGGCACAAGGATATTTTCCCGTTCCTTGATGCAAAACTGAATAATGGTGACGAACGTCAGCGTACACACGATTTATTCACAGGTGTCTGCCTGCCTGATATCTTCATGGAACAAGTGCAAGCACGAGGCAATTGGTATCTGTTCGACCCGCATGAAGTCCGCCGCGTGATGGGCTTCTCCCTGGAAGATTTCTATGATGAAACAAGAGGCGAAGGGTCCTTCCGCGAGAAGTACTGGGCATGTGTGGAGAATCCTGACTTGCATAAAGAAGAGGTTCCGGCAATCAATGTGATGAAGCGTATCCTGCGCAGCCAGCTGGAAACAGGCGGTCCATTCATGTTTTATCGCGATGAAGTCAACCGTCAAAATGCCAACAAACATGCAGGAATGATCTACTCCAGCAACCTTTGTACGGAAATCATGCAAAACCAAAGCCCGACATTCATGACGGAACAGACTACAAAAGACGGCAAAATCATCATTACGAAAGAGCCGGGAGATTTCGTCGTATGTAACCTTTCCTCCATCTCGTTGGCGAAAGCAGTCACAGAAGATGTCTTGGAACGCTTGATCCCGATCCAGGTCCGTATGCTGGATAATGTTATCGATTTGAATACGATCCCTGTCCTGCAAGCACAGATCACGAACCAGAAATACCGTGCCATCGGGCTCGGCACATTTGGCTGGCACCACCTGCTTGCTTTGAAACAAATCGATTGGGAAAGCGATGAAGCTGTTGCATATGCAGATGAGCTGTACGAGAAAATCGCTTATCTGACTATCCGATCCAGCATGGAAATCGCAAAAGAAAAAGGTGCATATCCTATTTTCGAAGGTTCTGAATGGGCAGATGGCAGTTACTTCGACAATAAAGGCTATGCCACTGGCGATTCAGCGCTTGACTGGAAAGGTCTGCAGGAGCAAGTGAAGGAAAACGGTATGCGCAACGCTTACTTAATGGCGGTAGCACCGAACTCTTCCACTGCATTGATCGCAGGAAGCACAGCTACTACAGATCCAATCTTCAGCAAATTCTATTCGGAAGAGAAGAAGGACTACAAAATTCCTGTCACTGCACCTGATTTGAATGAGGACACAGATCGTTTCTATAAATCCGCTTATGAGATAGATCAGCAGTGGAGCGTGAAGCAGAACGCAGCACGCCAAAAGCACATCGACCAAGCGATTTCATTCAATATGTATGTACCGAATTCCATTAAAGCAAAAGAATTACTTGATTTGCATATGGCCGTTTGGGACTCCGGAATCAAGACATCTTACTATTTGCGTTCTACATCCAACTAATACAGAAGGGACCCTATGAATGGGTCCCTTTTTCTATGCGTTTCACTTGTTCATTTCCGAAAGAAGCAGTGGGCTGCTCGTTTTCAAGATATAAACAGGCGTTCTCATCTATGCCGTATCCGAAGGGGATGTCGTGCTGAATCAAACCCGCAATAAGGTTCGGCTCATCCTGCCATTGGGAGAAGTGGACACTGATCAGCTGGTTCTGGAGGAGACCTAGACCTGGTCCGCTCCAGGCTTGCTGATTGTCGGTGTCATGGGGAGACAGCAGGACGGTTTCGGGCAGGATCAAGGCCCCGGCGCTATTCCCTGCCAACGGGGTACCGGCGCGATATTTCTCTTTCAGCAGCTGCTTGAATGGCAGCTGGGTATAAAGCGCATAGTATGTTTCCGAATGCCCCCCTCCGATGAATATACCAGTGGCATTTTTAATTGAATTTGCCGCTTTTTCCGTATCTAAATTCCCCGCCTCATCGGGTACGATGACGGAAATATTCTCCTCGGGGACTCCTTGGGCGATCCAGTTGCTGGTATAACGCGCCAGGAAAGCTTGCCAGCCTTCCCGATAGACGATCAGCAGGGCAATATGTGCATTTCGTCCGCCTGCTGCGTTGGCAAAGTGGATATTGGCTTCTTCCTGCGATGTGTTTCCGCCGAGCAGATATAATTTTCGTGTTTGCATAGACTTCGCCTCCATTTTCCTGATTATACAATAAGGGCCGTCTTAATAGAGATAGGTTTTCTGTCGCATACTAAGTTGCAGCAGGAAATGAACAGGAGGAAAGTGCATGGTCACACAACAGACATTGAACGCCTGTAAGGAAATGCTTGAAAATCGTATGCAGGAGCTGAAGCAGGCGCTGAAAGACCATTTTGGCGTCGAGATGTCCTATACGAAGGATGCAATGGGCGAATTAAGTAACTATGATAACCATCCTGGTGATACAGCAACAGAATTATATGAGCGGGAGAAAGATATTGCATTGAATGATCATTTGGAGCAGGAGATGCAGGATATCAAGGCTGCACTCGCCCGGATAGAGGATGGAACCTTTGGAATTTGTAAGCTTTCAGGAAAGCCGATCCCCGAAGAACGGCTGCTGGCGATGCCGACAGCAGAAACACTTGTGGAATATAAGCCACAGCAGATGACGCTGCATGATAGACCGGCAGAGGAAGCTGTCATCCATCCTCGGCTCGAAGATCTTGAAGGAAAAGACGATGAGGAAGATACAGAGCACAACTTTTATGATGGAGAGGATACCTTGCAGGAATTGCAAGCGTACGGCTCGTCAGAAACACCTTCCGATTTTGTGAACACAGAAAAGGATTATGATTACATGGCTGTGAATTCGGATGAAGAAACAGGCGGAGCGCAGGATATCGAGAATTTCCTGCTGGCTGATATGGATGGACATTTTGATGGTGTGAATGAAGACCATGAAAAATATGAGGACTATCTGGAGGATGCGGACGTCAAATCGATTCTTTATGATGAATGAATGAGCCGGGCTGACATGCCCGGTTCTTTCATGTAAAGAGAAAGCAAGCATACATGCTTATCCTGCGGAATACGTTGGTACTACACGTCATGTATTCTAAAAAAGGGGTTGAAGCATGTTGACAGAGGCATGGACTTCGAGATTTTTCAAGCACGAGGATCGGGCAGCGCGGGACTTTGTGCTGAAATTACCGGATGCTTGGTGGAGCCGCAGCTATGAATATGAATGGGCAGCTTCTTTTGTGGAAGCAGATGATATCGTATTGGATGCGGCTTCCGGAATCAGTCATCCGTTCAAGTTTCATTTGGCAGCCTCAGCTAAAACAGTCTATGCATGTGATATAGATAGCAGGATAACCGATGATCAAGCGATTTTGGCTGATGTGACCAGGGAATTTGGGCTGCAGGAAGCGGCGCGTTTGCCTGAAGGTATTCTTCAAAAAATTCATCGTGCCGAAGCAGACTTGACGTCATTGCCGTATGAAGATGCTTTTTTTGATAAGATTTTCTGTATCTCGGTGATGGAACATCTGGATGTCAGTGTACAAAAGCGCGCTTGGGAACAATTCGTCCGTACCTTGAAGCCGGAGGGGCACGTTATTATGACATTCGATTATCCAACCGTCGATATCGGCATCCTCGAAACTTTGGCAGAACTCGCTGGGTTTGAATACGCCGGTCCAGTCGATCCGGAAATGCCTGCAGGTGCTTTATTCGATGACCAATGGGGGCGACTGTACTGCTATCGCGCTATTTTTCGGAAAAAGAAACCTCCGTCCACTTGACCAAGTTTGGGCGAGGGTCAAGAATGCTTTCATATTGCTCTTTCTGACCGTAGAGAGCTTGGGGATCCTGCTGGCGATAGCGTTCATATTTCCGAATGCGATCTTCCGTTCTGGCCCAGCCAAAATGCTTGATGCGGGTAGCGCTTAGGCCGTTCGGAAGCTGGAAGATATTCTCCGGGAAGCGGCCGCAGTGCACTGGGTTATCCAGCCACTTGTAAGGAAATGCAGGCTGATAGCGCAACAGAAAAGGACGATAGAATAAATGTGCCTGCCAATACTGATCTTCCCGATAATGCTCTTCATCCCAGAAATCATATAGACGGAACGAATAGAGATCGAGGCCAGCTTGGTTCAGCAGCTGGTCTTTTTCTGTGAGAAAGGTGCTATCCAATACTTCATCCGCATCGAGATTAAGAATCCAATCAGGCTTGGCAGCTATCGTTTCCTTCCACTGCTGTTTCCGAAGTGCCACTTCATTGCTGAAAGTGGATGCAGGATTTTCAATCAGTTTCAATGGAACATCAAATTCCTCGCAAAGCTGTTTGCAAATGGTTTTCGTATCATCTGTGCTGTGATCATCGATGATGACGGCTTGATTGACTGCGGGCAGCGAAGAACGGAGGGAACGCTCCAAAAAGCGATCGGATTCATTTTTGACGATCATGGATAAAGTGAGCGTGTTGCTGCTTGTTTTGGTAACCCGAACGTTATAACCTGGCCATTTATTTGCCCATCGGAAGGAAGAGAGTTTCGCTAAATCGGTCTTACGGTAAAGGTGGAAAGCTGGATAATGTGTATCCACAAACAAGGGAATGCCGAGTGCGGCTGCACGGATGCAGAAGTGGCGATCTTCTCCCCAAAAAGAGAGGTTCGGAATTTCCCCGAAGTGGGCGCCCTTCTCCAATGCTTCCCTGCTGATCAGTGTGCAGGCGCCAAGACCGCCGACTTCGTATAGTCCAGGCTGCTGCATTCGTTCAAGGAATTTTTGATGCCGATCTATCTTTTCTTCTTCGGATAACGATTCGCCCCGGTGCTTTCGAAATTGATCATATTCATCTTTCAGCCAGACTTGGGGCAGGGCTTGTGTGCCTGGCTGCCATGCTGTCCAAAAAATGCAGGAGACGATATCTTTTTGGGTTGCACGCAATTGTTCCAAGGTGGCAGGGTGCAGGATGATATCGGAATCGACGAAAAAGATATAGTCCATTTTCTGCTCGATTGCATATGAAATGAGCTTATTCTTCAGTGCAGCAACTTTCCATATCAGAGCTTCCGTCCAGTAATGTGTGTGCTCATCTTTATGGTAAGTATCGGCTGTTTCGGATGGCAGAATGACTGCGCCGTTTTCCACGGCAAAATCGTGAAGTAAAGAACTGGATTCTGGGTCGTCATTATCGTCGACGAAACAGTAGGAAATAGAGATGTCCTTTGTTTGCAAGCTTTTGAGGGAATCTAAGTAGACGGTTAATATGTCAGGGTCCTGTTTGACGGTGGTGCCGATCAATACGCTATCCATGAATCATGCTCCTTTATGTAATCTGTTTATACTGTATTATCTGCAAGCATGTCATGTGCCTGTTCAGCTGATGTTAACTATTTTTTTCTTATCAAATGCAGGAGTTGATCTTGTGAAGCTGCCAGCGGCGGAATCGATTGGATCTCATACCACATATAGCGGAAAACCATTCCGTTATCGATGCCATTGCCAAAAACCTGATGCTCCCATGTTTCTGGAAGCTGCTCTTTTGTATGGATCAGGAAGAAATGTCGAAGCTGGTGCTCTTGTTTTTCAGGATGAAAAAATGATGGACTGCCGATCAATTCGGCTGCAGGCAGATTATCCAATCCGGATTCTTCGAAGATCTCTCGATACAAGGCATCCAGTAAAACCTCTCCGGGATCGACTGTGCCACCGGGGATTTGGATTCCTGCTTCTGGTATATCCCGATGAGTGTGAACGAGCAGTTGATACGTGTCTTTGTGATTTCGTATGATATAAGCCAATACCTTTTCAACCAAAATATCCCACCTCCATATGTAATTATATAAAAAGCGATCACCTGACTGGATTCGGTGATCGCTTTTTATTGGAAAGCTCTGGGGGGAGCGTATTCGGCCGCTAAAAATGACATTTGGGGATATCATGTTTAGTTTTGTTAAGGGGGCGGCCTTCATCTATTTAATCAATAAGCTGGGCTTATTGTTGTTGTTGCTGCTGAGTAGATTGACTGGATTCGGACTGTGTTGTTTGTTCCTTGGCTAGTGTCAGTTTTGTTGTTTCTTTCTTACCTTCGCGGTAATACGTTACGGTTACCTCATCGCCGATCTTCTTGTCGGAGTATAGGTAAGAGCGTAAATCAACCATGCTGGTGATATCCTGATCATCAATCTTCGTAACCACATCGTATTGCTGCAAGCCTGCATCAGCTGCTGGAGAGTTCTCTACCACTTGAGCAAGCACGACACCTAGTGTCACGTCTTCCGGCAAATTCAATGTTTGCTGTGCGTTTACTTGCGGTACTTGGTCAAGGCTGACGGCACCGATGCCGATGTATGGACGTTCTACTTTACCGGATGTTTCCAGTTGATTGATGATTGGTTTGGCTGCATCGATCGGGATGGCAAATCCGATTCCTTCCACTTCTTCCTGTGCAATCTTCATGGAGTTGATCCCGATTACTTCTCCGTTTGCATTGATGAGCGCACCACCGCTGTTGCCGGGGTTGATGGCTGCATCTGTCTGTAAAACTTCTGTTACCCAATCCTCTGTACCATCGTTATTGGAATCGACTGCGACAGAACGATCCAATCCGCTGATGATACCTTGTGTCACGGAACCTGCAAATTCAGCTCCTAGTGGATTGCCGATGGCGATTGCTTGCTGTCCGACTGTAAGGTCATCTGAAGTTCCGAATGTAGCTACTGTATCCACATTGGTTCCATCGATTTCGAGTACGGCTAAGTCGCTTATCTGATCTGTTCCAAGTAATGTAGCTTTTTCTTTTCCGCCATTGGCGAGTGTGACTTCCAGGCTGGTCGCTCCATCGACAACGTGATTGTTTGTCACCACATATGCTTTGCCGTTTTCTTTCTTATAGATGACACCTGAACCGGAACCAGCTTCTTCGGATTCGGAGAATAGATCGGTCTGCTGCAGGTTTTCAACACCTACTACTGCTGCCGATGCATCCTGAATCGCAGTGGTCAGGTTTTCAGTACTTGTTTGCGTTGCTAATGTCTTATTGCTTGATTGTGTTGTCGATGTATTATCTGTCCCCATCGTTGAAGGACTGGCAGCATTGGAGCTGAATGATATTACATTTGTGAAAACAAGGATGGCAACAATTGCAAGTACCAGGATGCCGCCTGCAATTCCGCTGATGAAGCTCGTCCATACTTTTCCTTTTTGTTTCGGCTGCTGCGGTTCTTTGATTGGTTCATCCACTTGAATTGCTTGTTTGTATTTTGGCGATTCTTCTGTATGATCAGAGCCTTGATGTTCATTGTCCATATAAGCCTGCTCTTGCTGTAATGATGAGTCATCCTGCCGTCCTTCTGGCTGCTCATTGAATCGATTATCATTTTCTCTATTCATGTAAGACACCTCTTTCGTGTTGTGTATGCGTCGTTCTATACTACACATTCTACTGTCTGGTTTTGGCATCTTTTCGGAGCAATTATGTAAAATATGTGGAATGGACAATTGACAGGAAAGTCTTTTCTTTTTGCGATTTTGTGGGAAAATAACCGTAGAGAGGAAAGGAGTACGACAAAATGACGCATCATATAATCGTTGTCGAAGACGATCAAAATATACGGAATATAGTAGAAGCTTACTTGAAAAAGGAAGGCTATCAGATCAGCGTCGCCGAAACAGCGGAGCTGGCACTTGAAATTGCCGATAAAGAAACGCCTGATATGTGGATCATGGATATCATGCTGCCAGGTATGGATGGATACGCACTCTGCAATAAAATCCGTCAGACAAGTGAAGTGCCGATCATCATCATCTCTGCAAAAGATGAAGAAATCGATCGAATCCTCGGTTTGGAGCTTGGCGGGGATGATTATTTGACCAAACCATTCAGCCCGAGAGAATTGGTTGCACGAGTGAAGCGTCTGTTTAAGAGATGGAACATGCAAACAAATCAAGAACCGCAGCAAACGAAACAAATGGACCTCCAAGCAGGTGACTTGCAGCTTCAATTAGGAGAACGCCGTATCTACTGGCATGATGCAGAGATAGAAGTAACGGCGAAAGAATTCGAGATGCTTGTGATCCTTGTACAGAATCCGAACCGAGCTTTCTCACGTGATGAATTGCTGACACAAGTATGGGGGGAAGACTATTTCGGCAGTGATCGTGCCGTTGACGACTTGGTCAAACGACTGCGCAAGAAGATGGACGGCATCCCGATCGAAACAGTCTGGGGCTTTGGTTACCGATTCAGGATGAATGAGGCATGAGACTGAAGACACAGCTTAATATTGCATTTACAACCCTATTGATTATTGTGATGGGCTTCACAGCTATTACGCTGTACTCGCAGCTTAGGGGACTGCTTGTCACGAATGAAACGAGGCAGCTGGAGGAAAGCGGACAGATTTTAATCACGGCAATCAGCGGTGTAGATACGATTCCTGCTGCTACACTTGATTCCATGCTTAATAATTTGGATCTCAAAATGTTCATTTATAACGAAGAAACAGAGCAAGTGACCTATACCAACCTTGTTCGGTCTGATGCAGAACGATTTGCAGATAAATATGATACTGCCCCGACTCATAAGAACACTATCTGGCAAGAAAATCGAAATAGTTATGTAGTTAAATCAATCAAAACCAGCGAAAATCAAAACATGGTCATTCTCCGTCCGATACGTGAGTTGGAAGAAGTGCAGCAAAGTTTCTTTCAGCGTATTTTTCTTGTGTTTTTGATCGGTGTCATGATAGCCATCTTAATCAGCACTTATCTGACACAGCGTCTGGTCAAACCACTCACGGAATTAAAATATCAGCTGAAAAAAATCGAACGGCGTGAATTCGATAATATAAAATCAGTCAAAGCAAGTGGTGAGATCAAAGAAGTAGAACAAAGTGCAATCGAGATGGCCAAGGAATTGAATCGTTATATCACATCCCAGCGTCAATTCTTCCAAAACGCAAGTCATGAACTGAAAACACCGCTCATGACCATTCAAGGCTACGCAGAAGGAATCAAAGACGGTGTCTTCACAGGCAAAGATCAAGAACATGGACTTGAAGTCGTTGTGTCCGAAATCAAGCGTTTGAAACAGCTTATCAACGAAATGATCCTCTTGGCCAAGCTCGACAGCGAAGAAGGTATTTATAAAGAAGAGCAGATTGAAATCAAGGAGCTGGTCGACTTGACCATTGACCGCGCCTTGCCGCTAGCAAGCGACAAAGATATCCAACTTACTTACAACAAACCTGCTGCAATTGTAATTAATGGGGATAAGGAGAAACTGCTTCGGGCAATGATGAATATAACGTCCAATGCTATCCGGCATGCCAACAGCAGGGTGCATATATCTGTGCAGCCAAGCAGCATCAGGCAAGTCGAAATCACCATCAACGATGATGGATCGGGTATCGCAGAGGACTTGATGCCGAATATGTTCCAGCGCTTTGTCAAAGGTGAGGGCGGAGAAACTGGACTTGGCTTGGCTATTTCGCGTGCCATCGTGGAGCGGCATAACGGTATCATTCGAGCCGGGAAATCGGATTTGGGCGGAGCAAGCTTTACAATAATATTATAATGTTAATGTTTACCTATCCTATTGTACCGGTCATGAACTGTGGTATAATTAACAAGTTGTAGTCGGTTAGGATTACATGAAGAAGAGGAGACATGTATACATGCAATTAAGAGAAGATATTCGCAATATCGCGATTATTGCCCACGTTGACCACGGGAAAACGACTTTGGTCGATCAGTTGCTGAAATATTCTGGTACGTTCCGTGATAATGAACACGTGGATGAGCGTGCAATGGATTCCAACGACATTGAAAAAGAGCGTGGAATCACAATCTTGGCGAAGAACACTGCGATTAATTATAACGATACACGCATTAACATATTGGATACACCAGGCCACGCCGATTTCGGTGGAGAGGTAGAACGCGTACTGAAAATGGTCGATGGCGTTTTGCTTGTTGTGGATGCATACGAAGGCGCAATGCCACAGACTCGTTTCGTATTGAAAAAAGCTTTGGAACAAAAACTTACCCCGGTTGTAGTCGTGAACAAAATCGACAAACCGAGTGCCCGTCCTGAGCACGTCATCGATGAAGTACTCGATCTATTCATCGAGCTCGGTGCGGATGATGATCAGCTTGAGTTCCCTGTTGTCTATGCATCCGCATTGAACGGTACTTCCGGTGAAGAACCAGACGTGCAAGTGGAATCCATGGATGCCATCTTCAAAACGATCATGGATAACATCCCGGCTCCGATCGATAATGCTGATGAAGGTTTGCAGTTCCAGGTTACCATCTTGGATTACAATGACTTCCTTGGCCGTATCGGTATCGGCCGTATCTTCCGTGGTTCCGTCAAAGTCGGGGATCAGGTTGCCTTGATGAAGAAAGACGGTTCCGTGAAGAACTTCCGTATTACGAAACTATTCGGCTTCATCGGCTTGAAACGCATCGAGATCAAAGAAGCAAAAGCTGGTGACATCGTGGCCGTTGCTGGTCTTGAGGACATCAACGTCGGAGAGACTGTCTGCTCAGTAGATCAGCAGGAAGCATTGCCGGTTCCGCGTATCGATGAACCGACATTGCAGATGACATTCCTAGTGAACAACAGCCCGTTCGCAGGTAAGGAAGGTAAATATATCACTTCCCGTAAAATCGAAGAGCGTCTGCTTAACCAGCTTGAGACAGATGTAAGTCTTCGTGTAGAACCAACTGATTCTCCTGATGCTTGGACAGTATCCGGTCGTGGAGAGCTTCACCTTTCCATCCTGATTGAGAACATGCGCCGTGAAGGCTATGAGCTTCAGTTGTCCAAACCACAGGTAATCCTGAAGGAAATCGACGGTAAAATGTGTGAACCGGTAGAACGCGTACAAGCGGATGTACCGGAAGAGTACACTGGAGCAGTCATGGAGTCCCTAGGTTCCCGTAAAGGGGAAATGGTCGACATGATCAACCAAGGTAACGGTCAGGTACGTCTTGAGTTCCGTGTTCCTTCCCGTGGATTGATCGGATATTCTACTGAATTCATGTCCCAGACACGTGGATTCGGTATCTTAAACCACACATTCGATGGCTATGAGCCTGTTGTTGCCGGCCAAGTGGGCGGAAGATCCAAAGGTGTGCTTGTTGCCCTTGAACAAGGTAAAGCATCAACTTACGGTATCATGAAATTGGAAGACCGCGGTGTCATCTTCGTACCGCCTGGTACAGATGTCTATGCTGGTATGATCGTTGGGGAGCATAGCCGTGACAACGATCTTACAGTTAACATCACTGTGGAAAAACACTTGACTAACGTCCGTTCTGCGACGAAGGACCAAACGTCCACTATTCGTAAAACACGCGACTTGTCCCTTGAAGAGGCAATCGAGTACTTGAACGATGATGAGTATTGCGAAGTAACGCCGGAGTCCATCCGCCTTCGTAAGAAAATCCTTAACAAGAACGAACGTGAAAAAGCAACGAAAAAGAAAAAAGCATAAGTTAAGAGAGCTCAGCATGTTGATGCTGGGCTCTTTTTGGCTGTTCAAAAAGTTAGCCCTGGAATGATTACCTCAAAAAATGATAGTTGTTTAGTCTCTACTCCCTCCATTAAACTGGGAGCTTTGGATACTGAATATTGCTCAAATTATCTTAGCTCTTTTATTTTTAAGACTTACACTAAAGGAAAAGAAGGAAGTTCAAGATACAACTCCCTGCTTACTACTAGGGCTCACGGAACTTGTGAAAAAGTCCGGTATCCCTTAAAATGGGAATAGCCCTAGTTGGGGCAGAAAGGAAGGATGATATGATCAGACTATGGAGCAGGCTCCGTTTTCTGTTCAATTTCCGCAAATCGATTCCATTTCTGAAGGCCTTCTTCACAGCTAAAGAAGTGGCAGCAGCCAAGAAGGTAACCGCCATTGCATTGATCGTCCTGTACTTTGTCTTCCCGTTTGATTTGATACCGGATTTCCTTATCGGAATTGGTATCGTGGATGACTTGGCAGTCGCAACATTCATCCTGCAGCTCATCATCAAGATGGCTCCTGCAAATATTAAAGCGAAGTATGACATTGACCGAAACGATAATAAGGTTATAGATATATGAGAAAGCGCCCATCTGGGCGCTTTTTTTTTGTTTGCATCGTTTGAAAACTTCGATATCTTTTACGGTTTCCGTGAATCTTTATAGCCGAACATCCAAGTTAGCGTGAAGGCTACTGCCATGGCAGCCAAATTGACAAGGATATACAAAGGAAGCTGACTATTCAGGTAGAGCAAGGTTCCAGGTATGACAGTCACACTCATTCCTGTTCCGGCTAGATCGAATAGAGAAGCAAGGAAACCTCCGACACCTCCGCCGATCAATCCCATGATAAAAGGTTTTATGAATCTTAAATTGACTCCAAAGATGGCCGGTTCCGATATACCAAGAAATGCGGAGAAGGAGGACGGAAGTGCTAGCGCTTTCAATTTAGCATCCTTTGTCTTTAGACCAACCGCCAGACAGGCAGCACCCTGTGCAGCCATACCGCATGTAATGATTGCATTGAAAGGGTTCATGCCGCGATTTTCCAATAGCTGTATCTCCAGGAAGTTAAAAATATGATGCACACCGGTGACTACGACAAGCTGATTGAGAGAACCAATCAATAATCCAGCTATCCCAAATGGTAAATCCAATACTGCTAATGTACCAGTCAGGACAAGATCCTCCAAGGAATGAAAGATTGGACCAATAGCAAACAGTCCTAGAGTGATCATGATTGTCAATGTAAGGAAAGGAGTAAGGATCAAATCAAGTGCTTCCGTTATGCGACGACGTAATGCTCTCTCTAATTTCGCACCGATCAGTCCGATGAAGAAAGCAGGCAGTACAGATCCTTGATAACCTACAACAGGTATGAAACCAAATAGGGTAATGGCTTCAGCGGACCCATTTGCTACTTCATATGCATTGGGTAAAGCAGGATTGACAAGCATGAGACCAAGTACAATACCCAAAACAGGGCTTCCGCCGAATACTTTAAAGGATGACCAAGCAACTAGTGCGGGCAGAAAGGCAAATGCAGTATCAGTCAGAACTTCCGTAAATAAGAGAAAGTTCGCGGGAATATCTGCCGGAGCCAAACCGAACAGGTTGAGAATTTGATCTTGTGTCAGCAGGCCGCGAAGTCCCATGAATAAACCGGTCGCAACAAGGACTGGGATGATCGGTACGAAGACATCCCCGAACGTCCGGATTGCCCTTTGGAAAGCAGAACCTTCCTTTTTGGCAGCTTGCTTGACTTCCTGTATGGAAGCACCACCTATACCGATTGATTGCAGTTCATCATGGATCTTATTTACGGTACCGGTTCCAAAAATGATTTGATATTGCCCAGAGTTAAAGAAAGCACCTTTGACCTTAGCGATATTTTCGACTTTTTCCTTATCGATTTTCTCCTTCTCATGTACGACAATCCGAAGGCGAGTTGCACAATGGGCCAAAGAGGAGATATTTTCTTTCCCTCCGATGGCATCGATCACTTCTTCCGCTATTTTCCTGTTTTCTGTCATTATATATCACCCTTTCAGGAATAAAATCTAATTGAACTTCCACTGTAGTGCATCGAATGTTGCCTTTCCTCCTTCAGTAAAGAAGGCGACGCCATTACTATCCTTTGCAGGAAATATCCTTGCTGTCATGACGGCTTCCCCATCATTGATGAAAATCTCAACGGATGATTGATCGACAAACAATCTGAGCTCCATTTTTTTTGCATCGAGTGCATAACGTCTAATGCTTCCATTATCATTCTTCATTGCCGCCCCAGATTGGGTTCTGTCCAGGACAAGATACTTAGAATCCGCGTCATAATAAAGCAGTGTCTCTTCCGTATCCCCAGTTCGAAAAGCAATTCCGGCCTTTTTTGCACCTTCCATACATAACTCGCAAATCAATTCATAGGATGATCCATTTATTTCTTCGAGCTGGATTTTGGCATCCTGTACTGTATGAGAGGCTGTATACTTCTCTTTTCGAAGCAGTTCCAATTCTTTGACTGGCCGCTGCAGCAATTTGTCATCCTGGATGATAAGTTCTCTCGGAAGTGTAAGGCAATGGGCCCAGCCATGTACATCTGTCGGATAAGTAGTATCAGGAAGTCCCATCCATCCAATGAGGATACGCTTTCCATCAGGAGAAAGGGTGGTTTGCGCAGCATAAAAATCAAACCCTCTATCCAGTTCCATGAAGCTGCCATGCTGAAAGTGCGGTTTTTCAGGATTGATTGGTTCGCCTATCAAAAAGCCGGCTTGATGGATATTTTCAAAACGATCCTCTTCGGCAGGCAATCCTTGCGGGCAAAAGAGAAGGACACCTTTTTCTCCGAGCTCGAAATAATCAGGACATTCCCACATATATCCGAAATCGGCAAGGGAAGTTTCCAGCTCCCCGATGAATGACCAAGTATGCAGATCATCCGATCGATAAACCAGTACACATCCCGTCTGATTCAGCCGCTGTGCACCTAAAACAGCATAATGGCAACCAGCTGCGTTCCAGACTTTCGGATCGCGGAAGTGGGCGGTGTATCCTGGAGGAGGGGCATCAATGATTGGGGCCTCTTGTTTTGTAATATGCCCTCGTTGGTCTAAAACGGCAAGACATTGATAAGGATGCCTCACCCAGTCTTTATCCCGGGTATTGCCGGTGTAAAAGAGGTAGAGCTTGCCATCTTCGGCAGCCAAGGCACTGCCCGAGTAAGCACCATGTGAATCAAACTGTCCTCCGGGTTCTATTCCAATCCCCATATCTTCCCAATGAACCAAATCGTTCGATGTTACATGATACCAATACTTCATTCCGTGAATGGGCCCGAATGGGTGCCATTGATAAAACAGATGGTACTGGCCATTGTAATAGACAAACCCATTCGGATCATTCAATAATCCGGTATTGGGCTGAATATGATAGTGCTGTCTCCAAGGGGAGGCATTGACCCGCCTTGCCAGATTTTCTAATTCACCAGGCGCAGCATCCGATAATAGACGATATTTATCTGAATTCGTCACCTTATCACTACTTTCCACACGTAATTTAGGAACCGGTTCCAAAAAAGGCGAAAAAAAAACCAAAGATTCAATTCCGATGTGATGGAACCGGTTTCTTTGGTAATAGCATATACTGTGGCTTATATTCTGTCAACGCTTTCACGACTTTTTAATTGCACGGGGTAGGTGATGAGGCTCTCACAGTACTCATCCTCGACAAGCTGTACAATTTTTTCACCTGCTTTTCTGCCGGCGTCGAGGTAATCGTATTTAACCGTAGTCAAAGCCGGTGTGACAATCTCTGCTGTATCATAGCCCCCAAATCCGGCAATCGATATATCGACAGGGATTCGAAGGTTTAATTGATGTGCTGCTTTGATTATACCCAAGGCGATATTATCGGTTGCTCCGACAATCACTGTAGCTTCCGTTTTGGAAAGGAAACTTTGTGCCAATTCCATCGCATCCTGCATCCTGAAACTTGTTTCTAAATAATCAGCATGGCAGTCATGATGTTCCAAAGCCTCGCGGAAACCGCGTTTCCGTTCGATTCCAACAGCGATATCGCGTTCTGTAACGCCCAGGTAGATTATGTGACGATGCCCTTGCCCTACAACAAATTCACCCATCATTTTCCCAGCCTCATAATCATCATGTATCAAGCTGGGGAGCAAAGGGTGCTGCTGGCCTACTAATAGAGTTGGTATGTTTGCTTCTTTTATCGCCTGCAAATGCTCCGCAGTGATTTGGGTAGACATGAGGATGATACCGGCAAGCTTCTGCCTGGCAAAGTTATGAATCGCTTCGATTTCCCGGCTGACCTCCTGATTGGCACTTGCAATCAGCAATTGATAGCCCTGTCTGCGCAAGGAGTCGTCTATCCCCATCATAGTTTGAGAGGCTGCAAAGGAATCCAGACGAGGCACGATGATACCGATCATGACCGTTTTTTTAGCCTTGAGACTTTGGGCAAATGTATTTGGCACATAATTTTGTTCGTTTATGATTCGTTCCAGCTTCTTCTTTGTGGCTGTACTGACAGAACCGCCATTCAAATAGCGAGATACCGTACTTTTTGAAACTCCAGCCAGATCTGCAATATCCGCTATAGTCTTCATCTCTTCTTCCCTTTCAAAAAGCAATGGTTTTCCTCAGTATACTATGAGAATGACGGACTTGTCATAGACATTAGATTTCACGCCGCAATGCGCGAAGTACGTCTACATTCGTTGCCTGTTTAGCTGGTCTTGATCCAGACAGGACGGTGACGATCAGGCAGATTGTGATGCTTATTGCTACTAACAGGAATGGAATGGACGACAGTTGCAAGGTGCTGGGGATCTCTTCGTTGAATATCTGCTCCAATATGACGGGGACCCCTGCATTGACGATGAAGCTGATCAGATAAGCAACCGTTGTTCCGATCAAAGCCCCAGCTAGGCCGATGAACGTGCTTTCCATAAGGAAGATCTGCTTTATTGTTTTTGGATTGGCTCCAATTGCTTTCATAATGCCGATATCTGGTGCACGCTCGGTCACTGCCATCGTCATCGTGTTATAAATCCCGATGGAGGCAATCAAGACAGCAATTGTTCCAACAATGATAAGCCCAGCTTTGACGACATTGAAAAGAATATTGATGTTATTGAGTTCCTCCAAATTCGAATAAGCTAGATAACCTTTCTCTTCCAGAGTGGTAAGGATACCTTCCACTGCTTCTGCATTGGCTGCATATACTTCCACTTGGTCATATAAAAGATCTCCTTGTTCTTCTGTTACACCCAATGTTTTATCGAGCTTATTTTTCAGTTCAGGAGTCGTTTTTACGGAGTTCGTATAAATATATTCGTTCGCCGGTGCTGCTTCAATGCCGACAATCTTGACTTTTTCCGTTGCTGTGCGTGGCTCGCTTCCATCCTCTGGAAAGGTAGAAGCTTCCAGCTCGATTTCCTTGCCCAGAAGATCTTCTTGGTAGCGATGCTCGGATTTAATCGTTCCATCGTCGGCATACTTGTCTTTATCTGCCAAGCCATCTTTGCCTAGGAGTGCTGCAAAGTCACTGCTGACAACGATCTCATTCTCGGCTTCTGGTAATCTCCCGCTGCCAAGCTCCAGTCCTGCTTGCTTTTCGCTTTCGAAATCGACTGCGATAGCAGATGGCATTTCATTCGTGTATCCGTCCAGATGAAAGTTAGTTTCACCTAAACTTTGGATTTGCCGTACCGCCCTGACATCCTCGATTTGCTTCAATTCGGCAATGTTATCGGTTGTAAAGCCTAGCTGTTCTTCGTCATCGGTACCGTAAATATCAATTTTGGTTATTGCTCTGCTTTCCAGTTCGTCCTTGATCAAGGAATCATGCAAGCCAAAGCCGACAGAAGCAAGGACAATCAAGAAACAGCTTCCCATAGCCGCTGCGAGTATCGTCATGAATACGCGGACTTTATTTTTCTTCATATTTTGCTGTACGAACCGCCACTTATCTCCGAATGTCATACCGGCATCACACCTTTCACCTTCAACATCTGTCCATCTTTGATTTCCAGCTGCCTGTCCGCAATCGCTGCAACTTCCTGATCATGCGTGATCAAAAAGAACGTAATGCCGTTTTGTTCGTTCAGTTTCCTGATCAGCGTAAGCAGTTCAGCCTCGGTATCACTATCCAAGCTGCCCGTAGGTTCATCTGCCAAAATCAATGGCGGATCCAGGATGAGTGCCCTGGCGATGGCAACACGCTGTTGCTGTCCGCCGGATAATTCGGAAGGGTAATGATCAGGGTATGCATCCAGCTCCACTTGGCGCAATATCTCAGCTACTTTCTGTTTGCGCTCTTGTTTGGCTGTTCCATTCAAGATGAGCGGCAGTTCGATATTCTGAGCTGCTGTCATACTAGGGATAAGCTGGAAGTTTTGAAAAATATAGCCGATATGCTGCAGACGGAAGTCGGCCAATTTTCCTTCACCCCAGCCCGTGATCGTTGTTCCATTTATCGCGACTTGCCCGCTGGTTGGCTGGATAAAGCCTCCGATAATATGCAGCAAAGTCGATTTACCGGATCCGCTTTTGCCGACAAGGCTGACGATTTCCCCTTTTTCCACGTGTAAGTCGATCCCGTGCAATACGGGTACAGTCGTTTCCTTCGCTTTTTTACCCATCGTGTAATGATGGGATACTTGCTTGATCGTTATCATTTTTTTTCTCCTCCTGTCTTGCTTCTATAAATAATGACGGAAGCAAGGAGGAAAAGTATTCAAAAAAAATCCTGCTGTTTTGTTTGACAGCAGGATTTCCACACTTATTTGTTTGTCTTCTTACGGAAGCCGCCGGCGATATCCGCTTGTTTGAATTCTTTGCGGAATGCGACTTCACGGGCATCAGATAGACTGACACCATTCATCCGTACAGGCTGATAGTTGCCATAATGCTTAGCCATGCGATCATCCTCCTTTTTACGGGTTATCAAAAGTGTTCCCATGACTATTGGGTTCTAAACAAGGGTTGCATCTTTCCTCAGAACAGCTATAATAAAAAACAATATATATTTGCCGATAAGAAAGAGAGTACTGATGCTGGAATCAAAAAAGCGAGTCCCGGACGGTGGAAGCGGGATGTGGAAGGCAGCAGGAACCGGACTTTCTTGGCTGCAGCCCTGAACGTACGTGAAGTAGGGGCTGCCGGGAGCTATCATTCCCGTTATCCAATTGAGCAGGTCCGATCAGGACAATTAGAGTGGCACCGCGGATATACCGTCTCTTCCAAGTGGAAGGGGCGGTTTTTTATTTGAAGGAGGAAGTGGGAGAATGTACAAACAGATTGCAGCAGAATTACTCGCGAAATCTTTAAACAAATCAGCAGAAGAAATCGAGGAGCAAATGGAGCGACCGAAGCAGCTGCAGCATGGGGATTATGCTTTTCCATGCTTTGCTTTGGCAAAAGAAAAAAGGCAAGCACCGCAAATCATCGCAGCTGAACTAGCTAACGATCTATCACATGATGTATTTTCTGCCATTACGGCAATGGGTGGCTATGTCAACTTCACGCTCGATAAACAATTTGCCGGCAGCTGCGTGTTGAGCAGCATTCATCAGCAACGTGAGCGTTACGGAAGTACAGCTATCGGCCAGGGGCAGGTAGTCACAATCGATCTATCTTCTCCCAATATTGCGAAGCCTTTCTCCATGGGTCATCTGCGCTCGACCGTCATCGGGAACAGCATCAGTCTGCTGCTGGAAAAGCAAGGCTATGAAGTTGTCAGGATCAATCATGTCGGTGATTGGGGCACACAATTCGGCAAGCTTATTTGTGCATATGAAAAGTGGGGCGAGGAAGCAAAGGTCCGTTCCAATACAATTCCGGAGCTGCTGAAGCTGTATATACGCTTCCATGAAGAAGCCGCCAATGACGAGCAGCTGGAGCAGGAGGGAAGGGACTGGTTCAAAAAATTGGAGCAGGGCGATGCATATGCCAATAAGCTCTGGCGCTGGTTCCGTGACGTGTCGATGGAGGAATTCGAGCGTGTGTATCAGCTGATGGGCGTGCGATTTGACTCCGATGCAGGGGAAGCTTTTTATAATGACAAAATGGAACGAGTCGTAAAGGAATTGGAACAGAAGGAATTGTTAAGCTGGTCGGAAGGGGCGCAAGTAGTCCGTTTGGATGAACAGGAGCTTCCACCCAGCCTGATCAAGAAGAAAGACGGTGCCACACTATATGCAACACGTGACCTAGCGGCGGCTATTTATCGCAAGGAAACATATGGATTTTCCGATAGTCTGTATGTTGTCGGTCATGAACAGAGCTTGCATTTCCAACAGCTGAAGCTGGTACTAAAGAAAATGGGATATGAATGGGCAGATGCAATCAGCCATATTTCATTTGGTATGGTATTGCAGGATGGCAAGAAGATGTCAACCAGAAAGGGAAAGCTGGTGCTGCTCGATAAAGTGCTGGAGCAGGCGATTCAGCTGGCAGCCGCTAATATTGCCAAGAAAAATCCCGAATTGGCAGATAAGGAGGAAGTTGCAAGGCAGGTCGGCGTCGGAGCAGTGTTATTCCATGACTTGAAGCACGAACGCATACGTGATATCGAGTTTTCACTGGAGGATATGCTTCGTGTAGAAGGTGAGACAGGGCCGTATGTGCAATATACACATGCTCGAGCATGTACGCTGCTTACGAAAGCAGGAGATATCCGCTACGGTTCAGAAGTTGCTGCAGACATTGCCGCGGATGCTTGGCCGATGCTCTCCCTGCTGATGCAGTTCCCGGAAGCAGTGGACTATGCGACTGCCAACCATGATCCTTCCCATATCGCAAAATATGTGATTGATCTGGCCCAAGCGTTCAACAGTTACTATGGAAAGGTCCGCATTTTGGAAGAGAATGATGACCTTGGTGCTCGCCTGGCCATCGTCGAAGCTGTGGCAATAGTTTTGGCAGAAGGACTTCGCCTCCTTGGTATTGCTGCACCGAAACAGATGTGATCAACTCCAGATAAGATTTCCGGTAACAGGATCCCGCTTTGAAATGGTTATTTGGAAATGGAGTTTTTTCATGGCTTGCCTCCTTTTTCTTTATCGTTTACCCGTATATTCAAGGCTTTTATTCCTTTTATGAAAAACAGACTATTTTTTATGAGAGCCTCCGCTTATAATACGGATAAATAACAGGAACAGGCGGATTACGCATGAAAATTAAAACATTCTTTGTCATAATGTCGAGTTTTGTCATCTTAGCAGCGTGCAGTGGTGGTGTTCCCACACAGCAGCCAAAAGCGATGCATGCATTACAGCAGAATATAATTGAGCTGGAACCGAAAGAACCGCCAGCCATTTCATCATCGATCTCCATTACAGCCATTGGTGACGTGCTCTTACATAGTTCCATCTATTCAGAGGCAAAAGAGGGGACTGGTTATGATTTCGAGCCGATGTTCAGGGATATCAAGCCGTATCTTGGAGAATCGACACTTACAGTAGCGAATCAGGAGTCGATTATGGGCGGGGAAGCATTAGGTGTCTCCTCCTATCCGACCTTCAACAGTCCCGATGAAATAGGAAATACATTGAAGGACGTAGGGGTGGATGTAGTCACACTGGCCAATAATCACACACTTGATCAAGGGGAAGCTGGTGTGGAACATGCAATAGCACAGTATGAGAAGATCGGGATGGCATATACTGGAGCGTATCGAAACAAGGATGATAGTGAAAAGCTAACAATAGAAAAAACAGAGGGGATTTCTGTTGCTTTCCTTAGTTATACGTATGGGACGAATGGTATTTCTGTACCTGATGGGAAAGATTATCTAGTCAACCTGATTGACAAGCAGAAAATAAAAGAAGATATCCAAAAAGCAAAACAGGAAGCAGATGCTATCATCGTAAGCTTGCATTTCGGTATCGAATACGAAAATGATCCCAATGATGAACAAAAAGAGCTGGCCCAATATGTTGCTGATCAGGGAGCAACAGCAGTGTTAGGCTGTCACCCGCATGTGCTGCAGCCGGTTGAATGGCTGACGGGTAAAGATGGAAATAAGACACTTGTCATCTATTCTTTGGGGAATTTCATTGCAGCACAGGAGGAAACGGACCGCCGAATCGGAGGGGCCTTCCAATTTGATATTGTGAAGGATGGCAAAAAGGTAACGGCAACGTCCCCAAGAATGCTGCTGACATACTTATCTTTCACGGATTGGCATCATTATCGTATTGAGCCTATGTATCAGCTGCCGGAACTGAAGCACGTGTACGAGGAGAAGAAAACGCATATGGCAAAGCTTGCTCCTGATCTTTCTTTCATAGAAGAAAGCCCATCAAGCTAACTGCTTGATTCCCTTTCGTTGGTACCGTATCTTTAGAAAGAAAGCAGAAGGGGGAAACAGATAATGGAACAAATCAATACAAGAGAAAAATTCAACGAAATCATCATGAGTGAAGAGCCGATCATCGTCAAATTCTTCGCAGATTGGTGTCCGGATTGCACACGTATGAATATGTTTATCGATCAGGTGCTTGCGGAATATGGCAATTATAAATGGTATGAGCTGAATAATGATGAAGTACCTGATGTTGCAGCGGAACAGGAAGTGATGGGGATTCCGAGTATCCTCCTCTTCCAGAATGGTGAAAAGCTGGCGCACTTGCACAGTGCAAACGCGAAGTCTCCTGAAGAGGTTATCGCGTTCCTTCAACAGCAGCTTGGATGAGGAATAAGCTGAGAAGCTTCCCTGAATCAGCAGGGAAGCTCTTTTTATATACACTCATATCTTTTCTTTGACTAAAAAAGTTTCCTTTGGTAAACTTGCGCTAACAACAACTAGAAAGAAGCGATCTTTATGAATAAAGAACGAGATAAAGACTGGCTCAAAAGGGCAGGGAATGCAAGTTTGGAGGAGTCGAACCATAGTGTGGCCATTCCAGAGAATGGCGGCTTTTTCAAAAAACTCTTCGCTTTTATGGGGCCAGGTGTCCTGGTGGCTGTTGGATTCATTGATCCGGGCAACTGGGAGACTTCCATATCGGCAGGATCGTCTTTTGGCTATATGCTGCTGGCAGTCGTCTTGCTTTCCAATTTGATTGCCATGCTCATGCAAGGACTTGCTGCCAAGCTTGGGATTGTTACCGGTCGTGATTTAGCACAAGCAACAAGGGATGCTTTTTCTCCGAAAGTGGTCGTGGTGCTTTGGTTGCTGACGGAGCTGGCAATCATTGCAACGGATTTGGCTGAGGTATTGGGATCTGCCATAGCACTGAACTTGCTTTTTCATATCCCGATCATGGCAGGTATCATCATTACGGCTTTGGATGTGCTCTTGCTGCTTTTATTACAGAAAAAAGGATTCCGCTGGATGGAGGCGATCATCACCGTTTTGATGATAACCATTGCGGGCTGTTTCTTATTCGAAATGATATTCTCACATCCAGCTCTTTCAGAAGCATTGAAAGGCTATGTCCCTTCCCCGGAAATCGTTACGGATCCATCTGTTTTGTTTTTGGCGCTTGGTATACTCGGGGCAACGGTCATGCCGCATAATCTGTATTTACATTCTTCCATCGTCCAGACAAGGAATTACCAGGATACAGAGAAGGGTAAAAAGGAAGCAGTCCGTTTCGCATATATCGATTCGACCTTCTCGCTCGGCGTAGCTTTCTTTGTCAACTCGGCGATTCTGATCCTTGGTGCAGCGGCCTTCCATACGATCGGACAGCATGTGGAAGGAATCGAGGATGCGTACAAGCTGCTCAGTCCGGCAATCGGTGCTGGTGCGGCCAGCTTCTTGTTCGGATTCGCGCTGCTTCTGTCTGGTCAGTCTTCGACCATTACTGGAACGCTGACAGGTCAGATCGTCATGGAAGGATTCATCCAATTTCGGATTAAGCCATGGGTCAGACGACTTGTCACAAGAATCATCGCGATCATACCTGCACTCATCGTAGTGGGAATTTACGGTCCTTCCAGCACGGGTGATTTGCTCGTCTGGAGTCAGGTGATACTTAGCCTGCAGCTCTCCTTTGCTGTCATTCCGCTTGTGCTGTTCACAAGCAGCAAGAAAAAGATGGGAGCATTCGTAAATAAGCCGCATATCAAGGTGCTGGCATGGATGGCGACAGGATTGATTGTCTGTTTGAATGCATTCATGCTTGGCTATATGATCGTGACAGGGCATGCTTTATAAAGCCGGTTTCCAGCCGGCTTTTTTTATTTGCCAACGTTTAGACAATCCAAGATGCAGGGAACGATAAGAAGGAAGGAGAGGAGAACGATGCAAACTTTCAAACGCGCTGTATATTTAGTGAATGGGAATATGGATAATGACGAAATCGAACGGGAACTCGGCCAGACGCTGCCAAAGCTTGCAGCATCGATCAAGCAGCTGCAAGTCATTCAAACGGAGGATCTGGAGGAGTTAGTGAGCTGCAGTCGGGAGGTTGCAGAGGATATTGATCTGTTGATCATTCATGGTGGTGACGGGACCATCCATCAAGTGATCAATAGCATAGCGCCATTACCGAAGCGACCGACAGTTGCAATCATTCCCGGTGGTACATGCAACGATTTCAGCCGCATGCTGGGTCTTCCGCAAAACTTAAGGAAAGCAGCAGCTGCAATAACCGGCGGAAAGACCGCATCAATTGACATTGGCCAGTATGGGGATTCATACTTCTTGAATTTCTGGGGAGTGGGGCTGATCGCGGATGCATCGAATAATATCGATGAAAATCAGAAAGACCGCTTAGGGGTTATTTCCTATTTCATCAGTACATTAAGAACGGTTAATCAGGCAGAACCATTTTTATATGAATTGGAAATTGATGGACAGAAAAAAGATGGAGAAGCAGTTATGATTCTTGTGATGAACGGCCGTTTCATTGGCACAAGAGAGTTTGCGGGATCTGATATCAGACCTGATGATGGGAAGCTCCATGTTATATTCGTGAAGAATTCCAATTTGACGAGCTTTAAAGAAATTCTCCAAATCAAGCAGGATAAAACAGATCTATCAGACTTGACTGAGGTAGGTATTCTAGATGCAGAAAAAATCCGCTTTCTTTCTCCTGCAGGCAAACCTATTGATATGGATGGAGAGGTTTATAAGGACACCCCCGGAGAAGTGAAAATCCTGCCTGGACACCTTGAAATGATAATTGGAGAATAGTTTGACAATTAAACGTCATATCCTCTATAATGGAAATACTTATTATGAAAAGGAGGGGAATCAGATGTTGCACACACTTTCGCGTGAAGCCGATCAGAATCTATTGCATCGCCGCGCGATTATTCATGGTTTTGTTGGTAACGGGATACGTATGCCCTTTTTTACCAACTAAATAATGGATAATGTGCAGGATCTATTTCTCAACGACACGACTGAAAAGAATAGCGTTTCAAGAGAACCACACCCTGCGTGTGGTTTTTTTGTACCCTTTTTTCAAGTCGAATTCAGAGTCAGACAGTCTTGCTGTCTGGCTTTTTTAATAGGAAAAGGAGCGGATATCATGTTGATTACATTGAAGGATGTCAAGAAAATCATGGGTGGCAATATATTGTTTGAAAAGCTCAACCTGGAGCTTAAACCAGGGGAAAAGCTCGGTTTGGTTGGAAGGAATGGCAGCGGTAAATCAACTATTTTCAAATTGATCACCGGCACGGAAGCTTGTGACGACGGGCAAGTATTCATCCGGAAGCAAGCTAAAATCGGTTACTTGGAACAAATCCCCACTGGTCATGAGGGTACAGTCAAGGATTACTTAATGGGAGCTTTTGAAGAGCTGAGTGTTTTGCAGGAGAGAATGCGGAAGCTGGAAGTAGAAATGCTGGATCCGGATAAATTGGATAAAGCATTGGCTGGTTATGGAGAGATACAGAACGCATTTGCAGAAGCTGGTGGTTATGAAATGGATGCGCAGATTGCGCGGACAGCAAATGGTCTGCATATTGCCCATTTGCTGGAGGAACCATTCGCCCGTCTTAGTGGAGGGGAAAAAACGAAAGTGGGCTTGGCATATGTTCTCCTGCAGCAGCCTGATTTGCTGCTGTTGGATGAGCCGACGAACCATCTCGATTTATCGGCGATTGAATGGCTGGAAAACTTCCTTGCAAACTATGCGGGAGCCGTATTCATCATATCGCATGATCAATACTTTCTGGATGCAACTGTCTCGCGAGTTGCTGATTTGGAGGATGGGGAAGTGACTGTTTATACTGGCAATTTCACGTCCTACTTGAAACAAAAAGAAGCGAAGCTGCTGCAGGAATTCGAAGCTTACAAAGAGCAGCAGAAGAAAATCAAGAAAATGAAGGAGACAATCAAGCGGCTGAAATTATGGGCGAATCAGGCTAATCCGCCAAACGAAGGGTTGCATAAGCGTGCTCGTAATATGGAGAGGGCATTGGAGCGAATGGAGAAGCTATCCAGACCGAATATTGATCCAGCCAAGATGAAACTCAAGCTTGCTGCCGATGAGCGCAGCGGGGAGGATGTCATCCGCTTGGAATCCATCAGCAAGCGTTTTGGTGACAGGGAAGTGCTGCGGGATATCATGCTGCACGTGCGCTATAAAGAAAGATTGGCCATTGTCGGAGATAACGGCAGCGGAAAATCGACCTTAGTCAAGATAGTTCTTGGTACTTTGGAGGCTGATGATGGGAGTATCAAGGTGGGGAGTTCGGTAAGGGTGGGTTACTTGCCGCAGCACCCTTTGGAGGAAGCTGATCCAGCTATGCGGATGATTGATTATTTCCGGGCAGCCATTTCTGTAACCGAAGCCCAAGCACGGCATATGCTGGCAGCCTTCTTGTTTTATGGTTACGCGGTATTCCAGCCGATCGGACGATTGAGCGGCGGAGAAAGAATGCGGCTGAAGCTGGCGATTTTCATGCATCAAGGTATCAATCTGCTCATCTTGGACGAACCGACAAACCATTTGGATCTGGAATCCAGAGAAGTGTTGGAGGAAGCACTTGGGCGTTTCGATGGAACAGTGATCGGTATCAGTCATGATCGGCATCTTTTGAATACTTGCTTTGATCAAACAGCTTACCTGGAAGATGGGACACTGCATCGTCACCCGGGTAATTATGAACAGACGAAATCCCGGTGGAAAAGCATATGACGACATCTGCACAGACCATTAAAAGGTGTTGAGAAATCAAGAGCAGAAGGTACCTTACGACATGTGGGCACCTTCTGCTTATTGTGTTTCATTATTTTTAACCATACTTCTTTAAATTTGTTAGTTTCAGTGGCCTTCATTTTACTCGCAGCTTTTCTTTATGCAGTCGGAACGCCGCCGGTGATGCTGTATACCTGTGCGGTAACATAACTGGATTCCTCGGATGCAAGGAAAACGTATACGCTGGCAAGCTCGACAGGCTGTCCTGCACGACCGATAGGGGTTTCTGGTGTGCTGGAGCCGAATTCCGGGATATTATCCTGCGGCTGCCCGCCCGAAATCTGCAATGGAGTCCAAATCGGGCCTGGTGCAACGGAGTTCACCCGAATGCCTTTGTCAGCGATCTGTTTTGCCAAACCTTTCGTGAATCCGATAATCGTGCTCTTGGTTGCCGCATAATCCAACAGCATCGGTGAAGGGTTAAAGCCTTCCACAGAAGTTGTTGTAATGATGGAAGATCCCCTTGGCAAATGCGGCAGAGCAGCTTTTGTCAGCCAGTATAATGGATAGACGTTTGTCTCGAATGTAGATTTCAGTTGTTCGGTAGTCAAGTCAGCAATGTCCTCGACAGCTTGCTGCTTACCAGCGACAAGTGCAAGGATATCAAGACCGCCTAGTTGTTCGACTGCTTCCTCCACCAGCTTATAGTTAAAGCGCTCGCTTTTAAGATCTCCAGGGATAAGTACGGCTTTTCTTCCCTCTGCCTCGACCAATTCTTTTACTTCCTCGGCATCGGGCTGCTCCTCTGGGAGGTAGTTGATGGCAACGTCTGCGCCTTCCCTGGCATATGCAATCGCAGCTGCACGACCGATACCGGAGTCGCCGCCTGTGACCAGTGCTTTTCGGCCAGTCAGTTTACCGGCCCCTCGGTAGCTTTCTTCCCCACAATCAGGCTTTGGATCCATTTCCTTTTGCAGTCCGGGAGGATCTTGGAATTGTTTAGGGAAAGTATCGTGGTAGTATTGTGTTATTGGATCTTTTGGCATATGAGGACAGCTCCTTTTGTCGTTGTATATGGTATTGATACCACGTACCAGATAACTCAAACGGTATTTTCGCAATGTAAAGGGTTGCATGAAGAAATAAAAGAAATATGTTGGAAATGGGTTTTAAGTACTAGATGTCAGGGTATTATTTGGCAGGACCTTAACTTTTATAAAGGAGAGTGTTCATGAGGCATCGCGAGGTGGAAGTATACATCAGTGATAGTTGCAAACAATGCGAGCAAGTAATAGATCAGCTTAATCCACCTGCTTTCTTGAAAGAGATGCAGACACATTCCATAGATAGTGTACCGCTTGTCCTGATAAATGGTGAGAAAGTGCACGGTCAGAAAGACAAGCTTCAACAGTTGCTTGGCTGATCAACAGAATGCAGTCTGCTCAGACGCATTTAGCTATTGAGCAAAAATCACGCACCTGCGGTGGTTTTTGCTTTCTTTTTATTTTTAGTAATAACGCCCTTACTTCGCCAGACATAGGATAAAGGAGAATCAGGAAAGGTGTGTGGAGATGTATTATTACAATACGGCAGAGCCACGCTCCCATGTACAGCAACAACAGATGAGCGATGGCAGACAGCGCTATTACTACGAACCGATTTATCAAACCGAGCCCCAAGAGCAATATAAAGAGATGTACGATCATTCATGGATGCAAGCAAATGGAAATGATGGTAATACTGATAGACAGACTGAGCATTATACTTACAATCCTTATCCGCCCGAGTATTTCACTCAGTGGGGAGGATGGCAGCAGCAAGGGCAGCCCCAACAGCCAGTAACACCTTATGAATATTTCAAGAAACCGCCTCTTGCACCGTATTGGCATGCTTTTGCTCAGCCGCCGAATGTCTATCAGCCAAAGCAGCAAGCACAGCTGACAAAAGGTCTGGCATCCTATTTTCAGGATAAGAATGGCCAAATGGATATCAATAAGATGATGTCCACTGTCGGTCAAATGGCATCGACAGTTCAGCAAGTTTCCCCTATCGTCAAATCACTCGGTTCTTTTTTGAAGATATTGAAATAAACTCAGGTAGAAAGTGAAGATGATCTAATGACAGGAATATTATGTATTCACGGCTTCACTGGCGGCACATATGAAGTGGAGCCCTTGACCGAGCATTTAATGAATCATGCGGATTGGATAGTAGAGTTGGTTGCTTTACCTGGTCATGGGACGACCCAAGAGCTATCTTTACATGAAGTCGGGCACAAGGAATGGATAAAGGCAGCAGAAGAAGCATACGAGCGGCTGGCCAGGGAATGTTCACATATCTATGTGATCGGGTTCTCGATGGGTGGCATGATCGCCTCACACTTAGCTGCGAAATATGGTGCAGACAAGCTGGTATTGCTATCAGCTTCTGGAAAATTCCTGAACTGGAAGCTGCTCACACAGGAAGCCTGGCAATACATGAAAAGGCATATGAGCGGTGACATTGTCGAGGATTATAATAAGCTCCGGAAAGAAAAGAAAGGCAAGGTTCCGTTCCGGGCATTCTTGGAATTCAAGAAGTGTGTGGATTACACGAAGAAATCATTGCCTGCTGTTTCTTGTCCGGTCTTCATCGTTCAGGGAATCCAGGACAGCATGGTACCGCACCGGACCGTCAAATATTTGCACAAGCATCTTGGCTCTGAGAATCAGAAGATGGTTCTTTTCGATGAATCGAGACATTTGATCTGCCACGGTCCGGATATTGACCAGATCTGTTCGCAAGTGGAGGAATTCCTGCTCGAGGCTTGATTTTTCACATGATGTGTTTAATATCTTTTCGCTGGGGAGAAAATATAATGAAAGCTGTGAAGATCGGCAGTTTGCTGCTTGAAAAGCGTATAAGAAAATCCAAAGATAATGTAATTCTTTTGGAAGGGCTTTAATGGTACATTGTACACGTGAATAACGTGTAATCATAGATATAGGTAGAATTCAGACAAATAGTGTGTTACTATTATTAAATCCAATGAATGCTTGCTTAAGGCCTCTTCCCAAGCGTGGAGGAAGGCTTTTTTATTGTGTATAACTGCCGTGCTTCATCAGTGAGACTTTTTTTATATAAAGGAGTAATAAGAAATTGACAACATTTAGTTCATTAGGTATTTCGGAACCAATTTTGAAAGCATTAAATAAAATGGGATTTGAAGAAGCTACACCGATCCAAGCTGAGACGATCCCATTCGCCCTAGAGGGTAAGGATGTACTAGGTCAAGCGCAGACTGGTACTGGTAAAACTGCTGCCTTCGGTATCCCGATGATCAACAAGATCGATCGCTCTAAACGCCAGATCCAAGGTTTGGTCATTGCACCGACTCGTGAGCTTGCTATCCAGGTAGGAGAAGAGCTTCACCGCCTTGGTCAATTCAAAGGAATCCGTACGCTTCCAGTATACGGTGGGCAGCATATGGACCGTCAGATTCGTTCATTAAAAGAAGGTCCGCATATCGTCGTAGCGACACCTGGTCGACTGCTTGACCATATCCGCCGTAAAACGATCAATATCAGCAATGTACACACTGCTGTATTGGATGAAGCAGACGAAATGCTGAACATGGGCTTCATCGATGATATCCGTGAAATCCTTTCATCTATCCCTGAAGAGCGCCAGACATTGCTATTCAGTGCGACAATGCCGAAGGAAATCCGTGATATCGGTACAAAATTGATGAAAGACCCTACAGAAGTTAAAGTAAAAGCAAAAGAAATGACTGTAACGAATATCAATCAGTCTTACATCGAAGTTCAGGAAAGACAGAAATTCGATACACTTTCTAACTTGCTTGATATCGATGAGCCAACATTGGCAATCATTTTCGGCAGAACGAAAAAACGTGTTGATGAAGTGACAGAAGGCTTGCAGGCTCGCGGTTTCCGCGCAGAAGGTATTCATGGCGATCTTACACAAGGCAAGCGTATGTCCGTGTTGAACAAATTCAAAAATGGCCGAGTGGAAATTCTGGTAGCGACTGACGTTGCTGCACGTGGTCTTGATATCTCTAACGTGACACATGTATATAACTTCGATATCCCGCAGGATCCGGAAAGCTATGTACACCGTATCGGCCGTACAGGACGCGCTGGTAAAACTGGACAAGCTGTCTCCTTTATCACGCCTAGAGAGATTTCTCACCTGCACTTGATCGAGAAAACAACGAAGAGCAAGATTGCACGTAAATCTGCTCCGACAAACGACGAAGCTGCACAAGGACAGCAGCAGATCGCTATCGATAAAATGATGCGTACGATCGAAAACAAAGATTTAAAAGCATACAACGAAAAAGCAAACGAACTGATCAACCAGTTCGGAGCTGAAACAGTCGTTGCAGCTGCTTTGAAAATGCTGACAAAAGAGCGTCGTAATACACCGGTTCGTATTACTTCCCTTGCTCCTGTCAGTGTGAAAGGCAGCTTCAAGGATAAGAAGAAATATCGCGGCGGTTCCCGTGGCGGTAATGGTGACAGACGCGGTTATGGCGGTCGCAACGGTAAGCCTCGCAGCCGTAACTATCAAGGACAAGGCAAACGCAATAACAGCGGCGGCTATCGCGGCAAACGCAATAACGATAATTAATGGAGGCAGACACCTGAGAAGGTGTCTGTTTTTTTATGGATTATTATTCGATGAAACAAATTCCTGGTTCAATCGTATGATATAACTGGAAAGAGGGGGGATAGTATGAAGACACAACCAAGCAATAGAATCGCAGCCAGTGCAAAGAAAGTATGGAGGATAAATGCAAGCCTGTATATGCTGCTGCCAATCATTGCGGCAGGGGTTGTTACATATTTTCAAAAGGCATGGTCCATTCCTGACTATATCTTGTATATTGGATGGGCTTTCCTCATCGCTTCCTTATTCATTTTTATTTGGCTGCTGCCTGCAGTGCGGTGGAAGAGATGGCGTTATGAGGTGTTTGAGCAAGAAATATACATACAAAGCGGCATTTTCATTGTCACACAGACAATTGTGCCGATGATACGGGTGCAGCATGTCGATACGGAGCAAGGCCCGGTCCTGAAGAAATTCGGTTTGGCTACGGTATCTGTCTCGACAGCTGCAACGACGCACCATATACCAGCTCTTGCTTTGGAGGAAGCGCTAGAGCTGCGTGATCGAATCGGAGTGCTTGCGCGCGTGGAGGAAGACGATGTCTGAACCGAAACGGATGCATCCGATCAGCATTTTCCTCCGAATGCTGAAGATTATCAAAGATGTCCTCATCCCGTTTGCAATTGGTATTATTGCTATCATAAAAAATATAAGTGCCATGTTTTGGTGGCTTCCATTCGTTCTAGGTGGCGGAATCCTGCTGGTTATCGGATTATTTGCATTTCTTTATTGGTTCCGATTCACTTATCGCATGGAAGATGATGAGCTTCGAATAGAATCTGGCATCTTCGTCCGGAAGAAAAGGTATATATCCAGACATCGTATCCACTCGGTGAATACAAGTGCCAATATCTTTCACAGATTATTTGGACTGGTGAAGCTGGAAGTACAGACAGCTGGCGGTGGGAAAGAAGCGGAGGGGATGATTCCGGCTCTTTCCCAATTGGATGCATCAGCAATCCAGCAATTTGTAAAAAGAAAAGAGCAAGATGCTGTCCTTGAAAATACAGAGGCGATAAAGCTATCGGAACCTAATGTGAGCTACCGGCTCAGTTTCCGTCGCTTGTTAGCAACCGCTGCGACTTCGGGCGGTACAGGAATCATTTTTGGTTTCTTATTTGCAATCTTACAGCAAGCTGACAATGTCATGGATATTAATATCTATTCTTTCGTCTATCACTGGCTGTCGGAGCAGAGTCTGCTTTTGTCCATCCTTTTTGCAGTCGGCAGTTTGGCAGTGACGTGGATGGTTGCGATGATTGGTACAATCCTGAAATATTGCTTCTTTGAAATATCCAAGCAGGACAATGAGCTTTTCATCCAAAGAGGCCTCTTGGAACGAAAGGAAATGACCATACCTCTGCATAGGATACAAGCAGTGAAGGTGGAGGAAAATATTTTCCGTCAGCCATTCGGGTTGCTGACGGTCAGTGCGGAAATAGCAGGAGGGGAAACTGGTAAAGACGAAAAGAGTATTTCCACTGTCCTTTTCCCACTGTTAAGGAAAAAGGAGCTGCATGCTTTCTTGGAAGAGCTTCTTTCTGATTATGTAGTCGAGACTGCTTATCGGAAACCGCCGAAGCGAGCATTAATGAGATATTTATTCCTCCCAACAGCAATTTCCGTTCTCATCACAGGTGTGCTCATTTATTTCTTCGGCGGCTATGGACTATTTGCTCTGCCACTTGTTGCAATAACAATGTTATTTTGTGTGTTGGACTATCGGGATGCAGGAGTATCATGGACGGCAGACATGCTGACCATGCGTTACCGGGAACTGACTCGTGTAACCGTTCATGCGCATCGTAAAAGGGTGCAGACTTTCTATGAATCCCAGCATTACTTCCAATCGAGAAGGCAGCTCGGGACATTGAAGATTGCTGTCGCATCAGGAGGTGCTGCCGGAAGCAGATTCAAAGTAAAACACTTGGAGGAGAAGGATGCAGATGAGGCGTATGATTGGTATTCCTTCCGAAGCCAAAAAAGAACCGCACAGTAGCTGTGCGGTTCAATTCATATAATCGTAGATGCCGATCAGTACCAAGGCTGCGATGACGATCCAGAGAATCAGTTTCTTATTGGTGCGTCTCTTATACGGACGCTTTTTCCAGCGGTCTGGATCAAATCCTGTGTCATCTTCCCGCTGAGGGGGGCGTTTGTTCCGATAGATCGAGAACGGCTTGGCTTTTATAAGGAAGAGCGGAGCCAGTACGAATCCTCCCACAGCTCCTGCCAGATGTGCTGTGAGGTTTATATTTGCGGTAAAAAGGGACATGATGATACCGATCACAAAAATGATAAGTATTAATTGTGCATTTCCGGAATCAATCAAGTGCTTGCGGAAATATACCATGTACAAATAGCATCCGAACAATCCGTAGATGGCACCGGAGGCACCAATGTGACTGACGAAGCTGTAAGGATCCAGCATATACGTAACAGCGTTTCCGATGATTCCTGTAAGCAAGTAAAAGAAGCTGAATTTCAGTTTACCCAGCATCTGCTCAAGGGCAGGTCCGAAGATCACCAGGGAAAAACAGTTGAATAATACATGAGAGATGCTCCCGGGAGCGTGCAGGAAAATCGGTGTGACGAGACGCCAATATTCCCCGCCTGAGATGAATAAATTCACACCTGCACCTAATTGATACAGGCTGTTCCCGAATGGATTCTGGAACAGTCCGGTTATGATCCAAAGCAGCAGATTGACTGCCACGATTAAACTGATGACAGGATAAGCGTATAAATATTCTTTAAAGGTTTCGGTCCTGCGGAACAATCGAATTCCTCCTTCTGTTTACCAGCAAAACGGAAAGCATTAAAATTTGCTTTGTTTACATCCTATAACTTTCCTCCCTGCTTTTATACATATAGGGTACAATACTCGGTAGGGAAATTCAGCTGGAAAGTAGGTTGTACAGCCATGATCAAGGGTATCGGTTTAGATATTACAGAATTAGCACGAATCCAGAAAGCGATTGAGCATAATGGGAGGATCCTGGACAGGATCCTGACGAAATCGGAAAAAACGCACTATGAATCACTGGCATCCGTTAAACGGAAGATGGAATTTGCAGCTGGCCGTTTTGCTGCCAAGGAAGCTTATGCAAAAGCAAGGGGAACCGGATTAGGCAAATTAGGTCTTCATGATATTGAAATATTGCCCAATGAAGCAGGAGCGCCCGTTTTGACTTCTGCCGACCTGACAGAGGGGGAGCTTGTCTTCTTGTCGATTACACATTCGGATGCATATGCAGCAGCACAAGTGATCATTACACAAGGCAAATAGACTTGTCTGCATATTTCTTGAGCATGTCTCATAGATTGTAGTGCGGGTAGGAGGGAACAGCGTGTATATTGTCACCGCAAAGGAAATGTACGAAGTGGATCGTTACGCGATGGAGGATATTGGAATAATCGGCAGCATCCTGATGGAATCTGCTGGCCGGGCCATCGCTGAAAGGATGAAACCGCTGATCGGAACCACGGACCGGATAATTGTCCTCTGTGGCTCTGGCAATAATGGCGGCGATGGATATGTGGTAGCCAGAACACTGCTGAATGAAGGATATGATGTGGCTGCCGTTCAGGTCGGGCGAAATTTGACAGCTGATGCTGCCATGCATCAGCAAGTCTATGACCGTCTTGGCGGTGAAGTGATGGATGTCGAAGCAGATACTTTCCGGCCGGCATTGGAAGATGCGGATGTCATTGTTGACGCGATGCTCGGCTTGGGTGTCAGAGGTAAACTGAAGAGCCCTTATACGGAAACTGTACAGGCTGTCAATGAAGCAGATGCACTTGTTTTTGCCATTGATTTGCCTTCGGGTGTACCGGCGGATGATGCCTCGGATTTTTCGGAGGCAATTTTCGCCGATCATACCTTCGTCATCGAAGCACCAAAGCCAAGTGTATTCATCCAAAAGACAGCACCACATTACGGAAAGTGGCATATCGTATCCATCGGTCTGCCAGCTGCTTATTTAGGCAGACAAGCCGGTGCCAGGATTTGGACAGAACAGGACGTGAAGCGGTCATTCCCGACCCGGCAGCCTTTTTCACACAAAGGAACCCATGGCAAAGGATTCCTCATCGGGGGAGGGGCGGAAATGCCGGGATCAGTTACGATGTCCAGCATGGCAGCCTTAAGGGCCGGAGCGGGTCTTCTTACCGTCGGTACATTACGTCAGGTCATTCCATCTGTATCAGCTCACTTGACTGAAGCGACATTCACTGTCTTGGAAGGAGAGAATGGCGTGATTGTCGATACGGAAACCCTGGATGTGAGTGCATATGATGGTATTGTCGTTGGTATGGGGATGGGTAGGGGAGAAGCGACAGCAGCTTTGACGAAAAGGGTGCTGGAGCAGGCCGAGGTTCCTGTCCTGTTGGATGCTGATGGTCTTCATCATATCAAATCCGACTTGGAGATCCTGCGGAATAGACAAGCTCCGACGATATTGACGCCGCATCCTGGCGAAATGGCGATGCTCTTGGATATGAAAGTGCCAGAGCTTCTGGAAAACCCTTTCGAGCTCGCCCGTAAATTTGCGATTGTACACCAGGTACATCTCGTGCTGAAAGGAACGTACACGATCATCACCGCCCCTGATGGCAGCCAGATCGTCAATACGACAGGAAACCCTGGTCTTGGGAAAGGCGGCAGCGGTGATGTGCTTTCAGGTATCCTGCTGGCTATGCAGATGCAGCATGAAAATCTGATGGAGGCAATCGCAAACGGAGTCTACATCCATGGAAAAGCAGCGGATGTGCTGGTAAAAGAGATGCATTCGCAGCAGGATCTGCTGGCAACTGATCTCATGAAAGGGCTGGCCAAGGTGTTTCGTGACATTTCCGATTGATGGTGGCATGTTCTCTTTGTTCGCTTTATAGCTGACAAAGGAGTGTGACCATGAAAAGATTTGCTGGTTTGATTGTCTTTGCTGCCTTTTTATTTTTATTAGCCGGCTGCAGCGATGCTTCCCGGGAGGAAGTAGTCCAAAAGCTGGAAGAGACATCGGCTGAGCTGCAAGGCTACAAGGCCGAAGCCACTATGAAGCTGAACACAGGGGAAGAACAGCAAGCCTACGGAATCGATATATGGTATCAAAAAGATGACCAATACCGGGTTTTATTGAAAAACGATGCTGACGAACAAGGCAGTCAGGTGATACTGCGTAATAAGGATGGTGTATTTGTGCTCACCCCCGCTTTGAGGAAAAGCTTCAAATTCCAAAGCGAATGGCCTTATAACAGCAGCCAGCCTTACTTGTACCAATCGCTTGTCCAGGATGTTTTGAAGGATGGTAATGCTACTTTCGAAACAACGGAGGAACATTACGTCTTCCAGACCAAAACGACTTATCAGAACAATACGACGCTGCCTTACCAAGAAATCTATTTCGATAAAAAGACGTATACACCCGAGCTTGTAAAAGTATTGGACAAAGATAAGAAACCAATGGTTGAAGTGACGTTCTCTGCCTTCAAGCTGGATCCGAAGTTCACAGAGAAGGATTTTGAACTGGAAAACAATATGACAGGTTCCTTATCCGGTGTACCTGCGTCTGCCACACCAACTGAGCAGCAAGGTTTGACGGTACTGTATCCTACCGAAACGGTCGGTGCAACGCTTGCCGAGGAGAAGGAAGTAAGTGCGGACGGGAAGGAACGAGTGATTCTGACTTATGAGGGTGAAAAGAGCTTCACTTTGATACAGGAACTTGCGGACGTATCCGAAATCGCGCCGACTGCCGCAACGCCAGCAAGCGGAGAGCCTTTCAGTCTCGGGTTCACCGTGGGAGCCATAACATCATCCAGTCTGACCTGGACACATAATGGTGTGGATTATATGCTTGCCAGTGAGGAATTGACCAGGGAAGAGATACAGGAAGTGGCTGCATCCATCAATGGGCAGGCTATGAAATAGCGATTCGAAGCAGACGAACCGAGTCTGCTTTTTTATTTTCCTGTTATAATAAGCAAAGGTAAAAATTCTAGGAGATGAATACATATGCGGAACGATCATTTTTATCGGGATTCCTGGGTGGAAATAAATCTCGATCATGTTGAATATAATATAAAGCAACTGGCAGCGCATATCGGAGAAGACAAAGGGATTTATGCAGTTGTCAAAGCGAATGCATACGGACATGGTTTTGTGCAAGTCGCACAGACGGCGTTGGATGCGGGGGCTCAAGCCCTGGCGGTCGCTTTTTTGGATGAGGCGCTCCATCTGCGTAAGAATGGTGTCCATGCAGCCATCCTTGTGCTTGGGGCGACAAGACCGGAAGATGCGGCAATCGCTGCAGATCACGATATCTCGCTGACTTTCTATCGCAAGGATTGGTTGGAGGCCGTACGTACCCAGCAATTCCGCAAGCCGCTGCAGCTGCATATGAAGCTTGATACGGGAATGGGAAGATTGGGTTTCCGGACGGAGGAGGAAATCCATGCGGTCTTGCCGTTGCTTGACGTCCCATCTCTTCGCTTGGAAGGTGTTTATACGCATTTTGCAACAGCTGATGATGCGGATTTGGCATATTTCGAAGGACAGCGGAGTAAGTTTGATAAGCTATTCAAATCGCTTCGGGAAGAATGGCCGCATCCACTCATCGTGCACAGTGATAACAGTGCAGCAAGTATGCGCTTTGCTGCGGAGGAGTCGGATTTTGTCCGTTTTGGCATTGGCATGTACGGACTGTATCCGTCGAAGATTGTCAAAGAAGAGCATCCGATAGCTCTCCGTCAAGCGTTTTCCCTGCACAGCAAGCTTGTACATGTCAAGCAGCTTGAAGCGCATGAAGCGGTAAGTTATGGTGCAACCTATGAAACAAATAAACCAGAGTGGATCGGGACACTGCCGATTGGCTATGCGGATGGCTGGATTCGCAAGATGCAAGGCTTCGAGGTCCTAGTGGATGGCAAGAGAATGCCGATTGTCGGCAGGGTCTGCATGGATCAATGCATGGTGAAGCTCGACAAAGCTTATCCGAATGGTACGGAGGTTGTTCTCATTGGGACGCAGCAGGATGCTTTTATCAGCATGGATGAAGTTGCAGACTGGGTCGATACCATAAATTATGAGGTTCCTTGCCTCATCGCCGCCCGAATGCCGCGCGTTTACAAACGCTCCGGTAGGATTGTCGAAGTCGCCAATGCGCTTTCTCCCGGCGAAAGCTTGTAATTTTCGGCAGAAAGCCAGCCTTTCTCCCAAGCTTTTTGTTTGAAAAAGGCTTTTTTTATCAAAAAGTTCCGGAGGGTCCTTTGCAAACGTAATGCTCGGATGGTATGATGGAAATGGATTTTTACAGAAACGACCCGAGCGAATTGGTGGAGGTGTATGGTTGTGTCCGAAGGCTTACAAGAAATCGTTGTAAAGCTGCCTAAGAAACTCCTGAATGAGGTGGATGGTTTGATGCAGAATAATAACAATAGTCTCGATCATTTCTTCTATCAAGCAACGAAGTCATATGTGCAGGAAAGAAAGAATATCCGTGAAACCATGCAAAAAGGATACATGGAAATGGCACGTATCAATCTTAATATCGCTTCAGAAGCTTTCCAAGCTGAAGAGGAGGCAGAAGTAACGTTAGAGCGCCTTGTAAGCGGGGTGTAGGCCCTTGATCGTTAAAAGAGGCGAAGTCTATTTCGCCGACCTGTCCCCGGTAGTGGGATCGGAACAGGGGGGCGTGCGCCCAGTGTTGGTCCTGCAGAATGATATCGGTAACCGGTTCAGTCCGACCGTCATCATAGCGGCGATCACGGCACAGATCCAAAAAGCCAAGCTGCCGACCCATGTAGAGATCGATGCCAAGAAGTATGGCTTTGAACGTGATTCCGTCATTCTTCTGGAACAGATCCGAACAATCGACAAGCAGCGTCTGACAGATAAGATCACCCAGCTTGACCCTCAGATGATGGGAAACATCAATCGAGCACTTGAAATAAGTCTAGGCCTTACAGAGTTCTAGGTACGGACCAGCCCTTACGGAAACGTAAGGGCTTTTTGTTTTGATTTCAGTCCTGTCGGATTATGGTATATACTAAAAGGAAGTCGCCTTATTGGCAAGGCGATCGTATAGGTGTTAGATTAATAAGTAGATAAAAGTGACCTTGACCATATGACTGGTACCATACAGCCTTTGACAAGGTGAACGTTACAATACGGGGGTTTCATGATGGCAAAAAATCTGAAGGAGATTCTGGTTGAAAATAGTAACAATCTGGTTCATATGTGGCTTGAGGAAGTCGCAGAGAAACAGAAAGAAGTCGGAACTTCGTCTATTTCACAGGAACTTTTCGAGAATACGAACCGAGAATTCGTCAATATCATTTTCGGCAGTGTCGAGAAAGAGAGTTTGACTTCTGATCTTGATAGCTTTACTGAACGTGTTATCAATCTTGGATGGCCGCTGAGCTATCTTACAGAGGGACTTCAGCTTTTTAAACGCGTCGCAGTTGAGTTTCTTATTGAACATGAAGAATTGGACGTCCCTGTGTCGAAAGTGTTAAGGCATGTGGACGAGCTTGTGAACCCGGTTATCAATCAACTTGTGAATGAGTACTCCGGCAACTGGGAAAATACAGTATCCCTTCAGCGTGTCGCGTTGCAGGAATTATCTGCACCGTTGATCCCGGTCATGGATAACATCACAGTCATGCCGCTGATTGGAACGATCGATACCGAGCGGGCCAAATTCATCATGGAGAATCTGCTTGATGGGGTGATCAAGCATCACGCGGAAGTAGTGCTGATTGATATTACAGGTGTGCCGGTTGTAGATACAATGGTTGCACATCATATCATCCAGGCTGCAGAAGCAGTGAGGCTGGTCGGATCCACATGTATTCTTGTCGGCATCAGACCGGAGATTGCGCAGACAATTGTGAATTTAGGAATCGATCTTAGTAAATTCCCGACCAAGAGTTCCTTGCGCAAAGGCTTCACTACTGCTCTGGAAATGACGAATCAAATGATCGTACAAACAAACAGCGAAGAACAGACTATAGAAGAACTTATCGATTCGCTTGATAGGAGTGAAAAATCGTGAGAATCCCGATATTGAAGCTGCATAACTATTTGCTGATCAGTATCCAGATCGATTTGGATGATCAGACAGCGATTCAATTCCAGGAAGACTTGCTCAATAAAATCCATCAAAGCGGAGCAACAGGTGTAGTAATCGACTTGACTTCCGTCGACATCATCGACTCCTTCATTGCCAAAGTACTGGGTGATGTGGTGACGATGTCCGACTTGATGGGCGCAAAAGTCGTCCTGACCGGAATCCAGCCAGCAGTGGCAGTAACACTTATTGACTTGGGCATTCATTTGAATGAGGTAACGACGGCATTAGATCTAGAACAAGGATTGATCAAATTGCGCCAGGAACTGGAGGAGTGAAAATGGACTTCAGAACCTGTGTAAATATACAGAAAGAATGGGACATTGTCGGTGCAAGACAATTCGGCCGCGACTTTTCGAAAAAGCTGGGCTTTGGGATCGTTGATCAAGCTCGTATCGCTACTGCTATTTCGGAGCTTGCGCGTAATATCTACCTTTATGCTGGAAGCGGAAAAATCTGCTTTGATGAGGTAGAGAATGTCGGTTCGCGCGGAATTTGCATCGTTGCAATCGACACAGGTCCCGGTATAAAAGATATCAGTCAGGTAATGGAGGATGGTTTCTCCACATCCGGAGGTCTGGGCGCAGGTCTTCCTGGTGTAAAACGCCTGATGGATGAATTCGATATCACTTCAAAGACAGGCGAAGGGACGGAGATTCGCGTCGTTAAATGGGTCCGTTAGAGGAGGATGATGCCAGGTGGACGCGCTTAAGCTAGATCTATCACACTATCGGGAACTGCTCAAGCAATACATCGATACACAAGATGAGTCTGCCTTATATGAGGCGGAGCAGATAAGCAAACGCTCCATTCAGCATAATATATCGCTGGAGGAGATCATCAACACGCATATCAATGCGCTGGAAGATATCTATCCTGATCTTCCGGAGAATATACAGCACTCGATGAGCTTCCTATTGGAGGTGATGATTTCCTACGGTCTGGCACTTCAAGAATTCCAGGATCTGCGGGAAGCGCAGCTCGAGATCAAATCGGAGATCTCCGTGGCTGCCCGGGTGCAGAATACATTGCTGTCCACTGAAAAGCCTGATGTGGAAGGTTTTGATATCGGTGTTGTCAGCGTACCTGCGAATCAGATGAATGGTGATTATCATCACTTCATACATCACGAAGACGGTACTGTAGGTATCACAGTGGCTGATGTGATCGGGAAAGGTATCCCGGCGGCATTATGTATGTCCATGATCAAATATGCCATGGAGAGTTTTCCGTCTGAGCATAAAAATCCGAGTGAGATTCTTGAAAGCCTCAATCGGGTAGTGGAACGCAATGTCGACCCAAGCATGTTCATCACGATGTTTTATGCGCTTTTCAATCCGGCAGCCAGTACGATTTCTTATTCATCTGCAGGGCATGAGCCGGGTTTTTATTATCATGCTGCTGATGATACATTCGAGGAGATCCGGGCAAAAGGGGTCGTCCTCGGTGTTACGGACATGGCGCAATATCGCCAATATGAAAGGGAAATCCATGCGGGGGATATGATCATCCTGCTGACGGACGGCGTTACGGAGTGCCGTCAGGGCGATCGCTTCATTGAGAGTGAGGAAGTGCTTGAGGTAATAAAGAGTTTCTCCCATCTCTCAGCACAGGAATTGGTGGAAAATGTATATAAGCATTTCGAAAAACTACAAGATTTTCACCTGCGAGATGACTTCACTTTAATTATTATAAAAAAAGATGTTTGAATTGAGAACAAACGGGTATTACATAGGATGGTAACTAGCCATTAGGAGGTACATGATGAACTTAACTGTTGACGTACAAGAACAAGCAGGAAAATCAATTGTTCTTTTAGTTGGTGAAATAGATGCATATACAGCCCCAAAATTGAAAGAAACACTCTTATCCCTGACGAGTAAAGAGGGGAATAAAGTCGAAGTCAATCTGGAGCAGGTGAACTATATGGACAGTACCGGATTAGGCGTATTCGTAAGCGGGTTGAAATCGACGAAAGAAAACAACAGTGAATTGAAGCTCGTACAGCTGCAGGACCGTGTATACCGTTTGTTCGAGATTACAGGTTTGATCGATGTGATCGATGTTGACAAAACAGTACGAGGTGGCTATTAATTATGGAATCTTTCGATTTTATCGAGATCAAAGTACCGGCTAAACCAGAATACGTTGGTGTGATTCGCTTGACGGCTTCAGGTGTTGCAAACCGGATGGGTTTTTCCTACGAGGATATCGAGGATTTAAAGGTTGCAATTTCCGAGGCTGTGACGAACACAGTAAACCATGCATATGAAAAAGATGAAGATGGCGAAGTTACGATTGGTTTCGGTGTATATGAGAATCGTCTCGAAGTGATGGTTGCCGATCACGGCGGCAGTTTCAACTTGGATCAAGTAAAACGGAATATTGGGCCGTATGAGGCCGCAGAACCCATCGAACAGCTGAGGGAGGGCGGTTTCGGTTTATTCCTGATTGACGCGTTGATGGACAAAGTGGAAATCAACAGCGATTCTGGAGTGATCGTCCTCATGACGAAATACCTTCATGAAAATGAGGTGGGGCTAGATGACGACCAAATCTCAACCACACAATAACCGTGAGGATGAGGTTTATAAATGGATAGATCATCTGCAAAAGCATCCCACAGATGAAGAAATCCAAGAAAAAATCGTACTCACATACAAAGATCTCGTCGTATCCATAGCAAGGAAATATTCCAAAAACAGTTCCATCCATGAAGATTTGGTCCAAGTCGGAATGCTAGGTTTGCTTGCGGCAATCCGGCGATACAACCCGGATTTCGGTAAGTCTTTTGAATCATTTGCCATCCCGACAATAATCGGGGAGATCAAACGTTTCATCCGTGATAAGACATGGAGCGTCCATGTGCCGCGGCGGATAAAAGAGCTCGGACCGAAAATACGCAAGGCAATCGACGAACTGACGACAGAGAATCAGAAGTCCCCGACTGTGGCGGAAATCGCTGCCTATCTGGAAGTGTCCGAGGAGGACATATTGGAAACGATGGAAATGGGTAAAAGCTATAAGGCATTATCTGTTGACAGAAAGATTGAAGCTGACTCGGATGGAAGTACTGTAGCGATCCTCGATTTGGTAGGTTCGAAGGATAATGGTTACGAAGATATCGACCGCAGAATGCTGCTGGAAAAGGTGCTTCCGATTCTTAGTGAGCGGGAGCAGGAAATCCTTCGCTGTACTTATTTCGAAAATATGAGCCAAAAAGACACCGGAGAAAGACTCGGCATTTCTCAGATGCATGTATCGCGTCTGCAGAGAAGAGCTTTGCGTAAGCTACGGGAAGCCTTGCAAGCCGAGGGTGCTGACAGTTTTGAATGATTTCTACTTGCATATGGAAGTGTCGGCATTCCAGGAGCCCAAGAAAGGAAACTATTATTGCGGAGATAGTTACTTCTACCATGAATCGGAACATGAATTCATCTGTGTGCTGGCTGATGGACTTGGAAGCGGGGAATTTGCCAAAGAGTCATCACAAGTAGTGATAGATGTAATCCGAGACCATGTGCATAGCGGAATCGATGAGTTGATCAAAAGATCGAATGAAGTACTGGTCGGTAAACGCGGAGTCGTGCTCGGTATCTTGAAGGTGGATTATCGGACAAGCACTTATTCCTTCACTTCCATTGGCAATATCGGAATCATGACGATTACAAGCGGTAAAAAAGAACGGTGTATACCGAGCCAGGGATTTCTTGCAGGGTATCCAAGGAAGTACAAGATTTCCCGTGGAATTCTGCAAGATGATATGATATTCGTTATGTTTTCTGATGGGGTTTCTGATAATGAGCTTACGCAGGATCTTTTCAAAGAAAAGGAAGCCCGGAAAATAAGGGATATGTTCGCTCTTAGCAAACAAAAGCCACATGAAGATGATATTACATTGATTGCTATGAAATACACAGAATAGGATCAGTACCTGACTCAGGTGCCGATCCTTTTTTTATCTGCCCCGCAATTCTGATACAATGAGGATAGCAGCAGTCAGGAGGAACAATATTGGAAGCATCGATTCAAGACAGACTCATACAATGGGTCGAAAAAGAAACAGCAATTAAACAGTCATCCATCAAACAGGTCATCCACCTGCTGGGAGAGGGCAATACCGTACCGTTTATTGCCAGATACCGAAAAGAGCAGACGGGAGCTCTCGATGAAGTAGAAATCAAAGCAATTCAAGATAAGTGGGAATATGCACAGCAGCTTCACCAACGGAAAACAGAAGTGATCCGTTTGATTGAGGAGCAAGGGAAGCTCACGGAGGAACTCAAGCGCGATATCCTAGCAGCCATGCAGCTCCAGCGCGTGGAAGATTTATATCGTCCGTATAAGCAAAAGCGGAGGACAAAGGCAACGATTGCGAAAGAAAAAGGATTGGAGCCTCTTGCAAAAGGGCTGTATGAACAAACCATTCCAGACCTTGGAAAAGAAGCACAGAACTATCTGGACCCTCAAAAAGAGTTACATACTGTGGAAGAAGTGCTGCAAGGTGCTGGCGACATAGTGGCGGAATGGATCAGTGAGCAAGCGGCTTTCCGGGATTATATTAGAGAAAAGACCGAGAAGCAAGGCATTCTTTTAACCAAAGTCAAAAAGGCAGAAGACGATGAGAAAGGCGTATACGAAATGTACTATGCGTATCAGGAGCCGATCCGTCAAATGGCTTCCCATCGTACCTTGGCTGTCAACCGAGGCGAGAAGGAAGGTATTTTGCGGGTTACTGTTGAGCCTCCTGCGGATGTCATCCTAGCTTATCTTAAACGTAAAATCATCAAGCAAAGGACTTCTGCTGAAGTTGCTTCGGCATTGCAAACAGCGATCGAGGATAGCTATAAGCGACTCATCCAGCCGTCGGTAGAACGGGAAATTCGTGCTTTGCTTTCGGAGAAGGCGGAAGGACAAGCCATTAAAATCTTCTCGGAGAATTTGAAGAATCTCTTGCTTCAACCGCCATTGAAAGGTCGTGTCGTATTAGGTGTGGACCCGGCATTCCGTACAGGCTGTAAACTGGCTGTAATCGACGAGACAGGGAAGCTGCTTGAAAAAAATGTGATTTATCCTACAGCACCGCGCAACGATGTCAAAGGTGCGAAAAAGGTAGTCGATGGATTGCTGGATAAATACAATGTCGAACTGATAGCCATAGGAAATGGAACTGCATCAAGGGAAACAGAGCAATTCATTGCGGATGTGATTCGCCAATCCGGAAGCAGTGTCGCTTATATAATCGTAAACGAAGCTGGCGCAAGTGTGTATTCAGCATCAGAATTGGCCAGAAAGGAATTTCCTGATCTGCAAGTGGAGGAACGCAGTGCTATTTCGATTGGTCGCAGAATACAGGATCCGTTAGCAGAGTTGGTCAAGATTGATCCCAAATCGATAGGTGTGGGGCAATATCAGCATGATGTAAGTCAAAAGAAGCTTAATGACTCTCTCGGGTTTGTCGTGGAAACTGCGGTAAACCAAGTTGGGGTTAATGTGAATACAGCTTCGGAATCTTTGCTGCAGTACGTCTCTGGATTTAGTAAGACGGTGGCAGCAAATGTGGTGAAGCAACGGAATGAGATTGGCAAATTCACATCGCGTAAGCAACTGAAATCCATTCCAAGGCTTGGAAGTAAAACATATGAGCAGAGTATCGGTTTCCTGCGTGTCTTGGACGGCGAGGAGCCGCTTGATAGGACACCGATCCATCCAGAGAGTTATACGATTACCAAGCAGCTTTTGGAGCGGCTTGGTACAACTGTTGCGGATATAGGCAGCGATCAGCTGCGAGAGAAGCTGGCAGATCTGGATATCAACCAGATTGCAGCCGAGTTCGATATTGGTGAATTGACGCTGCAGGATATCATACAGGCACTGAATCAACCGGGAAGAGACCCGCGTGATGATTTGGCTCAGCCATTATTGAAACAAGATGTATTGGCAATGGAAGATCTCAAGGAAGGTATGGAGCTCCAGGGAACTGTCCGCAATGTAGTCGATTTCGGTGTATTCGTCGATATAGGCGTCAAACAAGATGGGCTTGTCCATATATCCAAAATGTCGAATAAATTCGTGAAACATCCAATGGATATAGCTTCTGTGGGGGATGTTGTCACTGTCTGGGTTGATAAAGTGGACATTGACAAACAGCGAATAGCCCTTACAATGGTGAAGTGACAGCAGCAGTGAAAAGCCCCTGTCCCGTGTGGGACAGGGGCTTTAGCCGCCGTTGGAATGCTGTTTCTGCTTATAGAAGAACCAGCATTGGTTCAACACCTTCAATTGGTTTACGTTTTTTGTGAGAAAAGCTTGTGATAGTTGATTTTTCAACCAATTAGGCATTCTTTTACCTCCTGCAGCCCTTGGATATCGGGAAAAATGAATGTCTGCAGCATCATATGCATGACAGGAACAGGAGGTGCTTATGTAATGAAAGAAATCACCATGCATAATCTGCAACAAATCGTCGAAGAAATTTCTATTGCATGGTTTCAAAAGCCATTTGTTGATATAGCAAGGTATAATAATCGTCTCCGGACGACCGGAGGCAGATATTTGCCCGGGAAAAGAATCATTGAAATCAATCCCAAGTACTTGGATGAACTCGGACAAGAAGAGACGATTGGAATCATCAAGCACGAACTATGCCATTATCACTTGCATATCGAAGGCAAAGGGTATGGCCATCGTGATCCAGAATTTCGGGAGTTGCTGCACCGAACCAATTCACCGCGCTTTTGCAATGTGCTTCCATCTGTAAAAGAAAAGCAGCTGCTATCTTATAAATGTACAAAATGCGGGCATTTGTATAAGCGTAGAAAGGCAGTCGATATACGTAAATATGGATGTGGAAAATGTGGTGGGAAGCTGAAAAAGACTGAGGATAGGAGTATATCGGAGAAATAAAAACAAAAACTTTCAAGAAAAGTGTTGACGTGTTTTGAAATCCATGATAAATTTATTAAGCCGTCGACGAGCGGTACGAAAAAAATCACAAAAGTGGTTGACAGATAGCGAAAGTTGTTGTAAGATACATAAGGTCGCTAAGATGTTATAAAGATCATTCCACAGTAGCTCAGTGGTAGAGCTATCGGCTGTTAACCGATCGGTCGCAGGTTCGAATCCTGCCTGTGGAGCCAGTGGAGAAGTACTCAAGTGGCTGAAGAGGCGCCCCTGCTAAGGGTGTAGGTCGCGTAAGCGGCGCGAGGGTTCAAATCCCTCCTTCTCCGCCATCATAAATGGCCCGTTGGTCAAGCGGTTAAGACACCGCCCTTTCACGGCGGTAACACGGGTTCGAATCCCGTACGGGTCATCGTTTTTCATAACGAGTCTTTCAAGGCTCGGTCCGGTAGTTCAGTTGGTTAGAATGCCTGCCTGTCACGCAGGAGGTCGCGGGTTCGAGTCCCGTCCGGACCGCCATTTATTGGGCTATAGCCAAGCGGTAAGGCAACGGGTTTTGGTCCCGTGATCGTTGGTTCGAATCCAGCTAGCCCAGCTTACTTTTTTGTTGTGAGCCATTAGCTCAGTTGGTAGAGCATCTGACTTTTAATCAGAGGGTCGAAGGTTCGAGTCCTTCATGGCTCATCTGTTTAAAATGAAAGATGATCATATAGATCTGCCGATGCTGTGCAGCACAGACAGCATTTTTCTTTTGACTTTATGCGGTCGTGGCGGAATGGCAGACGCGCTAGGTTGAGGGCCTAGTGGGTGAATAACCCGTGGAGGTTCAAGTCCTCTCGGCCGCACCAAAAAAAGTGTTGACAAGTTATGAGCTGAATGATATGATATAAAAGTTGTTCTTAAGATAAGCGCCCGTAGCTCAATTGGATAGAGCGTTTGACTACGGATCAAAAGGTTAGGGGTTCGACTCCTCTCGGGCGCGCCATTATTACTCCGGGAAGTAGCTCAGCTTGGTAGAGCACTTGGTTTGGGACCAAGGGGTCGCAGGTTCAAATCCTGTCTTCCCGACCAGCAGTTCCAACCCATCAACCTCAACATTAACATATGCGGGTGTAGTTTAGTGGTAAAACCTCAGCCTTCCAAGCTGATGTCGAGGGTTCGATTCCCTTCACCCGCTCCATTCATACAATATATGATATGGGCCTATAGCTCAGCTGGTTAGAGCGCACGCCTGATAAGCGTGAGGTCGGTGGTTCGAGTCCACTTAGGCCCACCATGATTTTTGATCTTTGAAAACTGAACAAAACAACCAATTACGAACTAAACGATATGATCGTAAGATCAACGTCAGCTCTAACGAGCACAAAGCATCAACACTTTCATGGAGAGTTTGATCTTGGCTCAGGACGAACG